>JBOGLY010000529.1:0-1503 GCA_050746425.1 Acidobacteriaceae bacterium | reverse complement strand
GGTCTCTACCGGCGCGGGAAAGGCTACGGCAGCGAAGGCGAAAGAGATTGCCGAATTCGTGAAGGCGAATCTCTTTGGCGGCCTTGAATTCAAAACCTCGACCGGGGGCTGGGTCTCGCAAACGTGGCAGAGCGTAATTTCTAATGCGCTGCTGATGCTCGATTTTGGCTGCGCAGTGCACGAAGACGTATACGCGGTCGATGGAGACGCCATCCACCTGCGATCGTTGCCGGGGCGTTTGCCGCTAACGTTTTACCGGTGGCACACGGAAGCCGACGGGGAAACATTGCTTGCGCTCGAGCAGTACGGATACCGCGGCAATCAGTTCTTGAACGTGCTTCTGCCGGCGGATAAGATCGCGCGCTTCACTTATCAGCAGGAAGGAGCGAATTTCTGGGGAATCGCTCTGCAGCGCGCCATGTATCCGCACTGGTACATCAAGAGCAAGCTGTACCGCATTGATGCCATCGCGAATGAGCGGAACGCCCTCGGCATTCCCGTATTCCGGCTTTCGCCTGGCTTTGCCGCTGAGGATAAGGCAGCCGCCTACAGTTTCGTTACGCAGCTTGCAGCGCATGAGGCCGCCGGCCTGGTTGAGCCTCCAGGCGATCCGCATACGGGCCTGCGAATTGCAGGTTATCAAGGAAATCTACGGGACGTGATGCCGTCCATTCAGCACCACAACGAAATGATTTCACGGGCGGCGCTCAATACATTCATGGACCTTGGACAGGCCGCGCATGGCTCGCGAGCGCTTGGAGCCAGCGCGACGGATTTCTTCATGCTGGGCCTGCAAAGCATCGCCGACCAGATCGCGCAGGACATTACCGCATCAACCATCCGGCGGCTGGTGGCGTTGAATTTTGGCGATGAGGCGCCGTGCCCGAGGTTGATCGCCGCGAACGTGCAGGCGCGAAGCATCGGACAAATCACCGCCGATCTGGTAGCTCTTGCACAACAGGGTCTCGTTGTCAGCGAAAAGAACGTTCGCAAGGCCATTCGCGAACGATTTGCGCTGCCCGAAGAAACCAGCGAATCCGTCGTCGTCGTTCGCGGGGAGACCGTGACCCAGGGTGAGACCGAGGCCGTGGGAAAAGGTTGGGATGCTCCGGGAGATTAGAACTCCGGATGCGAGAGATAACACCAGTCTCAGCCATTGACACCTCGCCACCAACATAAGCCTTGA
Organism: Acidobacteriaceae bacterium; assembly: GCA_050746425.1. Taxonomy (GTDB): domain Bacteria; phylum Acidobacteriota; class Terriglobia; order Terriglobales; family Acidobacteriaceae; genus JAKAAZ01. The sequence continues at coordinate 317 of JBOGLY010000529.1, read as the reverse complement.
GGGGATAAATATGAACGCTGGAGTTCTAAGAACTCAATTTAATGCATGGAGCAAGGGCATTTCGCTCTTTTTTGTTCCGCTGTTTGCGGTTGTTGTTGTCGCGCGCGGTCAAACAGGCCCATCAGGAGCTGACCAGGTTCTAAGCGCAGTGTACGACAAATCGAGCAATAGCATCCGGGTGTCTTCTGCAAGTGGCAGTGGCGGGACCGTGACTAGCGTCGGGCTTTCGATGCCGGGTGAGTTCAGTGTCAGCGGAAGCCCGGTCACGAACACCGGAACGCTTTCTGTTTTATGGGCGCAGCCTCTGAGTATCGCAC
>JBOGLY010000528.1:0-1532 GCA_050746425.1 Acidobacteriaceae bacterium | reverse complement strand
AGTAAGTGTAGGACTGGGTAAAGCCAAGTTTGGCCAGACGGTACATGACCTTGGGACGCGTGAAGGCCTCGGCGAGAAAAATGACTTCGGGGTGGACAGCCTTGACCTCGGCGATGGCCCACTTCCAAAATGGAAAGGATTTGGTGTGCGGGTTGTCGACGCGGAAGATGAGGACGCCTTGCTCGATCCAGTAGTCGATGACACTTTTCAGTTCCGACCAAAGCGCGCGCCAGTCGTCGGTTTCGAAGTCCAGCGGATAAATGTCCTGATATTTCTTGGGAGGATTTTCCGCATATTGGATGGTGCCATCGGCGCGCTTGCAGAAAAAGCTGGGATGCTCCTGGACGTAGGGGTGGTCGGGCGAGCATTGAAAGGCGAGATCCAGCGCAATTTCCAGCCCGTGCTGTTTGGCTGCCACGATCAGCGATTGGAAATCTTTTAGCGAGCCCAGCTTGGGGTGGATCGACTTGTGACCGCCGTCTCCAGAACCGATTGCCCACGGACTGCCGACGTCATTCGGACGGGACTTCTCGACATTGTTTTTTCCTTTGCGAAATTCTTGTCCAATGGGATGAATGGGCGGCAAATACAGAACATCGAAATTCATCGACGCGATGTACGGCAGCCATTCTTCGCAATCTTTAAAGGTCCCGTGTTGGTCCGGGCGCGGCGAGCAGGAGCGCGGAAATATTTCATACCACGCCGAGAATCCGGCGCGTTCGCGGCCGACACTGACGCTGAGTTCCTTCGCATAACGAGTGCTGTAGGTATGCTCAGCGTAGGTTTGCATTAGATTTCCGAGTGCTGGATCGAGCGCCGCGCCGGAAGCGGCATCCTGGTCGGTACTGTCGATCACGGCGGCAAATTCCTTGAGGCGTTTGGCATCATCTTTTTTTGCCCGCTTCGCGGCGGCGGCCACCAGAATGCTGCCCGCCATTCGCTCCACGTGTGTCTCCTGTCCGGCATCGATGCGCTTCTTCATCGCGTTGCGCCAGGTAGTAAAGGCGTCCACCCAACCTTCAATCGTGTAGCGATACTCGCCTAATTCCATTGTCGCAAACTGCGCTTGCCAGCGATCGTTGCCTAGCGGCTGCATCGGCACGGTGCGCCATGCACGCTCTCCGGCCCTGCGATAAAGAAGCTGCGCCTCGACAGCATCATGTCCGTCCGCGAAAACGTCTGCCTCGACCGTTACTGCTTCGCCGACGACGCGCTGAATAGAAAATTCACCGCAGTCGATCTCCGGTTTTACCGCTTCAATGACGACGCGCCGTCTTCCCTCCAACTTAGCCGCGATTGTGCTTCTGGACTGCTGCCTGATGTTTGTTGCGGTCAAGAGATGTCACCCTTTTTTGAAAAATATTGTTAATTAGGAGAGATGCAAGTTTCGTGTATTCCGTTCCGCTTTCTACTATATTGATTGCCTGAGTAGTTCTGCTGCATCCGTCGAGACGGCCGCGCACATTTGCCATCGTTTCCGAAAGCACCCCACGCTGATAGACTGATGAGGGTCTTCCTATCAAGGTAAATCG
>JBOGLY010000527.1:0-1541 GCA_050746425.1 Acidobacteriaceae bacterium | reverse complement strand
AATCCGCGCTGTCTGCGAGTACATTGAAGGACTTGGATTTCGCGCACATCCCATGCCGGGAGCGCTGCGCACGGCCGTTGGAGTCACTGGCAATCAGGGGGCGATCGGTCAGGAGACGCTCGAGGAGATGTCCGGCGTCGCGGAGGTGATTCGCGTCACCAAGCCGTACAAGCTGGTGAGCCGCGAGGTGAAAGAAGAAGATACGGTCGTCCATTTCCATGGAACCAATGCCAGCATCGGCGGCAAGAATCTGGCGATTATGGCAGGTCCATGCGCGATTGAGACGCGGGAGCAGGCGTTCACCGTGGCCGAGCAAGTGGCTGCGGCGGGCGCGCAATTTTTCCGTGGCGGCGCGTATAAGCCGCGCACGTCTCCATATAGCTTTCAGGGTCTGGGCGAAGAAGCGCTGAAGATCATGGCGGAGATTCGAGAGGCTTTCGGCCTGCGGATTGTTTCCGAGGCAATGGACCGCGAATCGCTGGCGCTGGTGGAAGAATATGCGGACATAATTCAGGTTGGCGCGCGCAACATGCAGAACTATTCCCTGCTGCGTGAAGTCGGTCGCACGCGCAAGCCCGTACTGTTGAAGCGCGGCATGTCGGCAACCCTGGAAGAGCTGCTAATGGCCGCGGAATACATTATGAGCGAGGGCAACTATCAAGTGATCCTGTGCGAACGCGGCGTGCGCACCTTTGTCGATCACACGCGCAATACGCTTGACCTGAGCATTGTTCCCGCAGTGCAGCGGTTGAGCCACTTGCCGATCATTGTCGATCCAAGCCACGGCACCGGGAAACGCAATAAGGTGGTGCCGCTTGCCCGGGCGGCGGTCGCGGTGGGCGCGGACGGCCTGGTGATTGAAGTGCATCATCAGCCAGACAAGGCGCTCTCCGATGGCGCCCAATCGATTTATCCGCAGCAATTCGCCGACATGATGGGCGAGATTCGTCAGATTGCGCGCATTCTGCATCGCGACGTTCCGGATGGCATTCGGGTCGAGCAGGAAGAGCCAGTTTCAGTCGCAAAAAGCAAGTGATCGGCGAGCGATGGAGAATGCGCTTGGACCGCGTGCAATGGAACTTTCTGATCGGCAGGCACAGGCTGCCCGAACATCAAACCCCAGGTGAGCTCCCCACCCCAGCGGCCAGAAATCGCCCGCTGGAGATCCCGGTCCGCGCACCTGGGGCACCCAGAATGCTTTTAAGTTTGGCGTTGCTGCTACTGCTGGCCGGCTGTCGGTCACACGAGTTCCCGAATTATCCGGCGAACTACCGCGAGTATGCCTACATTACCAATGGCGGCAGCAACACAGTCACTGTGCTGGACGTGGTGGATTTTCGTCAGGACCGAACCATTCGCGTCGGCAACGATCCAACTGGCGTCGCGGTGAACAAGAAGAGGAATGAAGTATATATCGTCAACACCGGCAGCAATTCCGTCAGCGTCATCGACGCCGAAAAGAATGCGGTGGCGGCGACGATTCCAGTGCATCAGCGGCCTTATTTTATTTCCGTCAGTTCGGATGGAACGCGGGCCTACGT
>JBOGLY010000526.1:0-1590 GCA_050746425.1 Acidobacteriaceae bacterium | reverse complement strand
ATATCCAACGCCATAGCCTTCGATGAACTCCTGCGCCAGCACTGACGCGCATCGCGCTTGCAACAACTGATAGGCAGCCAGAAACTCGCTGGCGTTGCGCGCGTAAACGGGCGCTCCGGTCGCATGCACTTTTCCATCCGGCAGAACCTCTTCCGACGTGCGAGGTTTCAGCACTATTGGATAAGAGCATCCGGCAGACATTTCCGTTGCCTGTTCCAAGCTTTCCAGAAGCGCGGTGGCCGGAACGTTCAGGCCGAGAGAGCGAGCCAAATCCGTCGTTTGCCGCTTATCGAAGGCGCGTAGAACTGTTTCGTGCGGCGGCATCACCAGGCGTCCCCCCGCCGCCAGGATTTCGCTGCGATGCGCCGACAAGGGTAGAGTCGTGCGCTCCGTCATGGGCAGAATCAAAGTCCCTGGCTGAACCTTGACTCTTTCAACCATGCAGTTTACAAATGCGTCGAGATTCCGTTCAGGAGACGGGTAGGAGAATGAACCCCTGCTCCAGCGGGAGAGGCCTGCTTTCGACCACGATGCCGAAGAACCAACCTCCACAGCATGGCCGGCCCGGGCAATCGACCGGACGCTGGCCACGGCTTGGTTTTCGTTGCCATCGAGCACCAAGACTCTCATGCGCTTAGGGTAGCCTGAGTAAAAGACTTCTCAGACGCCGCCTGCCGTGTCACGTCGTGAAGGACGCTCGCAAAGCGCGCCGCAATCACAGCCCAATCGTACTGGCAAGCACGTTCGGCTGCCGCTCGCTCATAACGGCGGCGCACCTCGGCGTTAGCAATCAGTTCAACCACGGCATCCGCGAAACTTGCCGGGTCATCCGCCAGAATAATGTCCTGCCCGTGGTGTACGTCCAGACCCTCCGCTCCGACTGAGGTAGAAACTACCGCCTTGCCGGCAGCCATCGCCTCCAGGATTTTCAATCGTGTTCCACCACCCACCCTCAACGGAACAACAACGACCTCGGCCTGGCGCAGGTGTTCGATGATGGACTCGACCCGCCCGGTCACCTCCACCGGACCGCCCGCCAGCTTCCTCACTCGCGCGCCGGGGGCGCGTCCAACAATCCGAAACCGCGCTGAAGGGACGCGAGAGAGTATGCATGGCCAGATTTCGCCGCAAAAATACTCGACGCCATCCACGTTCGGCTCCCAATCCATCGAGCCGGTAAACACCACCAGAGACGAATCCGTGGTTGCCGCAGAGTCCGGGCGGTAGAGGCTCAGGTCTACGCCGGTAGGCACAACGGTGATGCGTGTGGCATCAGTCATCGCCGCCATGCAGGCACGGTCTTGCTCCGAGACTGCAATGACATGATGAAACCGGCGGACCGCAGATCGTTCGTATCGGGCCATGCGCCCGGCCTCGATCTCAAAAACCTTCCGCTTCAGGAATCGCGTTTCCGTCCGTGCCTGGCGCCTCCACAGCACGCTTTCCACGTTGTGCTGAAACAGAACGGACGGGACGCGCCGCGGCCACGGAAAATTCAGGGAGGCTGATAGAAAATCGCAGACGGCAACGTCAAAGCGCGATTCAGCCATCCAGCGCGCAATCAAGCGCCACACGCGCCGGGAGGTAAAT
>JBOGLY010000525.1:0-1610 GCA_050746425.1 Acidobacteriaceae bacterium | reverse complement strand
GGGTGGCACCGGTGTCGCTTTTTCATCGGCACTGCTTTTCCAGCGGATTGCTTCCGTTATTTCACCGCGTTCGCCAGAACTTCCACTACGCCTAGGGCTGCTTTGAAATTTTCAGGAAGTGAATGCCGCTGCTGCATGTAGGCGGGCGAGTTATAGGAAATCCAAACCTGACCGTTCGCGTCTTCCCAAACCAGAAGCTTCAATGGCAGATCAATAGCAATGCTTGGCGCGGCGATCATCATCGGCGTCCCGGCCTTTGGATTGCCGAAGACCAGCAGCTTCGTCGGACGCATGTCGATGCCCGCGCGCTTCGCCTCTCCGCTGTGGTCGATCAATGCGAATATCTCAACGCCTTTTTCCTGCAGCATCGCCTGCAACCGGGCAATCGTTTCATCCACGGAAGACCGGGTCGGCAGACTGATGAAACCTTCAGGTTGATTGGCCATGGGACGCTCCTGATCGGCATTTTATGCGATTCGCGCAACGTGACGCAGTCATTCCGCCCTCAGATTCCTCGTCTCCCAGTCTTCTCGCCTTCTCGAATGGTTGCAATTGGAAATCCCGCGCCGTCATCGGTTTCGATTGAAGCGGAAAATTCCTAAATTCAAAATTGCCGCGAACGTCACCCAGCAAAAATATGGCACCATCAGCCATCCCGCCAACGGCCGCACCGCCCAGAACAACGCCATTGTCGCCAGAATCGCCAGCCACAGAAATGCAATCTCACCAAGCGCTCCCGCAATCGCGTGCCAGCGAAAGAACATCATGCTCCACAGGAAGTTGAGCCCCAGTTGGATCAAAAACCAGATCAGCGCATACGTCCGCTGTGGGGAGGTCGGTTGGCTCGAGACAAACCACGCCGCAATGCCCATCAAAATATAAAGCGCCGTCCACACTGGCGCGAACACCCATTCCGGCGGATTGAAAGACGGCTTCTTCAGGCCCACGTACCAGCCGCGGATTGAAGGACGGCTGAGCAATCCGGCGAGCGATCCCACTGCCAGCGACAATACGATCCAACCGGCAAGTTGCCACAGATGCAATCCAGCGCCCGTAGTCTCACCCATTCCCGCATCCCCTTCCCCACTTCAACATCGAACCGCCTGGGTCTTCTCGACGTATAGCGGAAAAAACCCATATTCTTAAATCTGCGATCATAAAGTGCAAACGCAACGTACTCCATGGCAAACAAACCATTGTCATTCTAAGCGGGCGTCGCTTCGGCAATCGCAGTCTAGCGACCTGCTTTTCTGACTCGCTCTACCGTATCTCCAAGCTTGCATTGAGGACCAATATGAACATAGATGCAAAATCCATTCAGGTGCGTCTGCCCGATGGCAGTGTGCGCACCGTGCCTGCCGGGACCACTCCTCTGTCGATTGCGGCCGGCATTTCGCAGCGTCTCGCCGCCGCCGCGGTCGTCGCCCAGGTCTCTCCTATCCAATCTGAAGCGGACCACGCGAACCGGGCTGAAACAGCGGCATCGAAAAGCGACGAGCCTCACAACGAAGCCTCCATGTACAGCGCGGAAGATACCGCCGCAGAGCGCCTCATCGATCTGAGCGCGCCGTTGGAGCAAGATGTTACGTTGCGCCTGCTCACCGAAAAGG
>JBOGLY010000524.1:0-1628 GCA_050746425.1 Acidobacteriaceae bacterium | reverse complement strand
GTAGGATGGATGCTTGGGCCGACCCACCATAGAAGCAACTGGTTGGAGAACACCAGTATCGCCGCGGCAATGACCGTCGTAAATGCGAATACCCCCAGCAGAGTGCGTGCCAGGGTCTGCCGAACCCAGTGCATGTCTCCGCGAGACATTGCCTCCCCATACGCGGGCCAAAGCGGCATCATCAGCATAGTGACAATCGTCGCAATCACCGCGAACATTCGTTGAGGAATGGAAAAGACCGTTACGTCAGCGACACCGAGGATGCGAGCAATGATGAAATTGTCCGCTGAGTAGGAAGCCGCGGCCACCACCTGAAGGACAAAGAAAAGGCCGCCCAACCGGGTGATCTTCTGAATCACTGCGCGAGAAACCAGGTTCCACTTCGGCATCAAGTCTCGCCGGGTGACTCCGAAGAAATAGCCAGCATTCATCCAGGTACCCAGAACAGGCGCACCTGCGAATGCAACTACCAGCGCGGTCAACCCCAGATGAAAATGAACGACAGCAACGATCCCGACCAATATTAGAACGCTGGAAAATATCTCCCAGAAATTGGTCAGAAATCCCTGCTGCAGACCGAGCTGCGTCCGCTGTACAACATCGAGTGGTATGTTGAGGGCAAAACAGACCACAAACACGAGCATTGCCGGTCCAGCCTCGGCGCGGGCAGTTGCAGAGGTTGCACGAAACAGATCGGCCCAGTCCACGAATCTATAAATTGAAAAGAAAATTGCCAAAATGGCCGCGCCGACCAAGGTTAGCACGGCAATTCCGCTGGAGATGGATTGTCGGATTCCGTCCCAGTCGTCCTTCCCAAAGGCCGTGGAGACACTATTCAAGACCCCATTTCCAATACCGAAATCCGCGAATCCAGCCATCGCAAGGACGGAACTGATTGTCATCCATAGTCCGAACCGCTCGTTGCCAAGGTAGTGAAGCGTCAGTGGGACAGTAATTAGAGCTACGCCAATGCGTACCGCTCGCGAGATGCCCGAAGTAATTCCAGTGACGACCGCCCGGCGATGGCGGGCAGCCGACCGCTCCGCTGGATCGGAACTATGCATCGCAGTCGATTGCAAATCTTTGCGTGTTTCCCGCAGTATCGCGGTCACATTCATTGGACCAAAACTCCAAAAGCTCGAAAAAGACGGGGGTGCGGCAGCAACCTTCGCATGGACCAGAACGGACAATAACAGTCGCTGGGCACGATAGATTCTACTGGAGAAGCTGCCTTAGTCTCGCAGGATCGCGGGCGCGGGGCTAATCTCCGATAGTTTTTTGAAGTCCTCCTCCGACAGTTTGAGTGCGGCGGCGGCAACGTTTTCTTCCAGGTGAGCGACCGATGAAGTTCCCGGGATCGGTGCCATAACAGAAGAGCGCCGCAGCAGCCATGCTAGTGTGACCTGCATCGCGGTTGCGCCGAGCTTCTTGGCCACACTCGCCAGCGCCTCATTCGCCTGGCGGTTCTGCCCCAGCGGAGCCCAGGGCACGAACGCGATCCCATGCTGCTCGCAATGGTTTAGCAGATAGTCCCATTCCCGATCAGCGAATCCATAGCGGTTCTGGACGGCGACGATTGGCACGATTTTCCTCGCCCGCTCGACATGCTCCAGTGTGACGTTGGAGAG
>JBOGLY010000523.1:0-1650 GCA_050746425.1 Acidobacteriaceae bacterium | reverse complement strand
AATCTAGTCAGTCTGTTCCTTGCGGGCTTTTTTGCGATTGCGCTTGCGGGCCAACGCCTGCTTCATGCGCATCTTCTCGCCTGGCTTCATGTAATACGAGTGCCGCTTCACTTCCTTGATGATGTCTTCCTGCTGCACCTTGCGCTTGAATCTGCGCAACGCGTTTTCCAGCGGTTCGCCTTCCTGAATTTTTACTTCCGCCAAATGAGATTCCACCTCCCAACGCTCCGGTTGGACACACTTTAGAATACCGGATATGCGCAAGATTCGACAGTTTCGCCGGTTTGGGCGCAACTCCGCCGCTGAAAGCGGGTCTGTTTTATCCGTGTCCCGGTTTCATGTACGACAGAGGCGACTCTGAATTTTCCTACCGAGGTCCAGATTCCGATGATCAAAAAGTTGCTGACAATGGCCGCTCTACCGCTCCTCATCCTGCCCCTGGCGATATTGCCGTTGACCGGTTGCGCCCACCCCGCGCCGTACTATGCGCCGCCTCCGCCGGGAGCCATTGCCCGTCAAGCCTTCGACGCCGGAGTTGCCGCGGGACAACGCGACATCGCCAGGGGAATGAGGCCCAATGTTAACCGGCATGAGCGCTTCCGCAATCCGCCCGTCCCTCCCGGCCAGCCCGCGGAAATCTACAGAAACAATTTCCGCCGCGGCTATCGGTCCGTCTATCGCCGCTAGAAGATTAATCGAGCGATTTGTGTGCAACAGAAACCTGGGTGCCCCGCATCTGCCTGCGTCTTTTGCAGGGAGATGTGGGTCGCTTTTTCCTCGATAGATAGAATGAGGAGGGAGTCTCAGCATCCATGATCCGCACTTATCAAGGCAAATCGCCGATCATCCCGCCCTCATGCTACGTCGATCCATCAGCGCAGGTCATCGGCGACGTGACACTGGGTGAGCATTCCAGCATCTGGATGAACGCCGTCGTTCGCGGCGACGTACATTCCATTCGCATCGGCGCCAACTCCAATGTGCAGGACTGCTCCGTGCTGCATGGAATGCGTTATCGCCATCCGGTCATCGTCGGCGATTGGATCACGATTGGCCACAACGCCACCGTCCACGGCTGCATCGTCGAAGATGCCTGCCTGATCGGCATGGGCGTCACAATCCTGAACAACGCGCGCATCGGCGAGGGGTCCATCATCGCCGCGGGAGCCGTGATTCCGGAAAATACGATCGTCCCGCCGCGCACTCTTTGGGCCGGCTTACCGGCAAAACAGCGGCGCGACCTGACCGACACCGACCGCGAGTTGATCCTGGCCTACGCCAAAAATTATCTCGACTACACGCGAATCTATTTAGAAGAGAGTCGGTAAACCCAAGTTTCAGAAGCGGAGCCTGCGGCTCCCAAGTAGAATTGGGGAGGGAGCGAACAAGCATGGCACACATGGTTCAATGCGCGAAGTACAAAACGCAGATGGAAGGTCTCGACGAGCCGCCTTTCGACAGCGATTTCGGCAACAAGGTCTATCACAACGTTTCGAAAAAAGCCTGGGGCGAGTGGCTGGAACGCCAGAAGATGCTGCTGAATGAATACCGCCTGCAGCCCTGGACTCCTGAAGCGCAAGAGTTCCTGGTAGAGCAGATGAACCAATTTTTCTTTGGCGAAGGTTCAATCATCCCCAAGGAATACGTGCC
>JBOGLY010000522.1:0-1661 GCA_050746425.1 Acidobacteriaceae bacterium | reverse complement strand
CGATCGGGCCGTTGTCTTAATTAATTTAGTTGGTGACGAGAAGGCGGCGCGTCATGGCGAGAGTTGGGGAAATGGTGAACGCAAATTATGACACGGCAGGCTGTGACCTCCCGCAAGCTGGCCTTGGATTTCCGCTTGCGGTTAGACTTGCGCGCTATTTAGATGCGCCCGCGCCAATGTCTGACCAGAATCTCCAAAAAATAGAAGCTGCCCTCGATACCTATGTTGACCCGCTGATCGGCCGGGGCTTGCTTGCTGCGGGTGCGCTGAGAAAAATTGAACGCAAGTTGATCGGCAAGCTCCGCGTCGAGATCGAACTGGGTTTCCCGGCTGCGGGCTACAAAACCGAATTGGCGTCGAAGATCAGGCAGCATCTGAAACAGGCGACGGGCGCCGATGCCGACGTGCAGATCGGCTGGAAAGTACAGTCCCATGCGGTGCAGAAGAATTTGCAGGCCCTGCCGCAGATCAGGAACATTATTGCTGTGGCCAGCGGCAAGGGTGGCGTGGGCAAGTCCACCGTTGCGGTCAACCTGGCGCTGGCACTGGCCGCAGAAGGAGCGAAGGTTGGCATCCTCGACGCGGATATCTACGGCCCCAGCCAGCCGCGCATGCTGGGCGTGGAAAAGGAACGCCCGACCTCGCCGGACGGCAAGCGCATGAACCCGATTCTCGCGCATGGCCTGCAGGCCATGAGCATTGGATTTCTGATAGACGCCGAGCAGCCGATGATCTGGCGCGGGCCGATGGTGACGCAGGCACTGGCGCAGCTGCTGGGCGAAACCGACTGGAACGATCTCGATTACCTGGTGGTGGATCTGCCTCCGGGCACGGGTGATATCCAGCTCACGCTATCGCAGAAGATTCCGGTCAGCGGCGCGGTGATCGTGACCACGCCGCAGGATATTGCGCTGCTCGACGCGCGCAAGGGACTGGCGATGTTCCAGAAGGTCGAGGTCTCTGTGCTCGGCGTGGTGGAAAACATGAGCACCCACGTGTGCTCGAATTGCGGTCACGAGGAAGCGGTGTTCGGCAGCGGTGGTGGCGAAAAACTGGCGGCGCAGTATGGCGTGGAACTACTGGGGCAATTGCCGCTGGATATCCGCATCCGCGAGCAGGCCGATGGCGGCAAGCCGACCGTGGCGGCTGATCCGGAATCCGATCTCGCGCAGCGTTATCGCGACATTGCGCGCAAGGCCGCGGCGCGGCTGGCTTATGGTGTGGCGGGCGCGGCGTTTCCCAATATTGAAATCAGCGAAGACTAGACAGGCAAGCACAGAAAATGAGCATCAGGTCAGACAACTGGATCAGGCGCATGGCGGCCAAGGGCATGATCGAGCCCTTCGAGGCGGGACAGGTGCGCCAGAGCAACGGCCACAAGATCGTGTCCTACGGCACATCGAGCTACGGCTATGACGTTCGTTGCGCGGACGAGTTCAAGATTTTCACCAACATCAATTCCACCATCGTCGACCCCAAGAATTTCGACTCCAAGAGCTTCGTCGACTTCAAGGGGGACTGCTGCGTGATTCCGCCCAATTCCTTCGCGCTGGCGCGGACGGTGGAGTACTTCCGCATTCCGCGTTCGGTGCTGACGATCTGCCTGGGCAAAAGCACCTACGCGCGCTGCGGCATCATCGTGAACGTGACGCCGCTGGAGC
>JBOGLY010000521.1:0-1678 GCA_050746425.1 Acidobacteriaceae bacterium | reverse complement strand
AACGAACACTATGGCGATGTCGGAGGTCCCGGCGAGTTTCGCGGCTGCTGCCGGATCGTTGCCGTCGTTATAGAAAATGTTCGCGCGCGTCGCCTTATCCATAATCGCCAGCAGCGGGGAAGAGGCGTCCCACACAGCAGAGTTCCATGTTTTATGTTGCGGCGGGACCATGTTCCCGCCCTGCGCCTTTACCTGCGCGGAGCCGCCGCCGGACAGTACAGCGAGATTCGAGTGCGAACCGATGACCGCTATGGAATGCACCTTCGATGCATCCAGTGGTAGAAGATGATCTCTGTTTTTCAGCAGTACGCATCCCTGTTCCTCCACGCGCTGCGCGACCTCTGCTCCCGCGCGAAAATCGATCGGCGTGATAACCGGCGGATGGTCGATGACGCCGAAAGCGAACATCGTGCGCAGGATGCGATGGTCCATGTCGTCGAGGCGCGACATGGGCACTTGGCCGTTCAGAACCGCGGCCTTCAGCGGCGCGGAAAAATACTTATTCTCAAAAAATTCCTGGTCCAATCCGGCAAGCGCCGCGGCCACGGTGGAATGCGTCGCGCCCCAGTCCGACATCACCCAGCCTTTGAATCCCCAATCGTGCTTCAAAACATCCGTCAGCAGATATTTGTTCTCGCATGCATAGACTCCATTCACGAGGTTGTAGGAGCACATCACGGTGCCAACGTGCGAGCGCTCAATGGCAATCTCAAACGCCAGCAGATCCGTTTCACGCATGGAGCGCTTGTCGAGGATGGAGTTCACAACCTGGCGCCCGGACTCCTGATCGTTGATCGCGTAATGCTTCACGTCCGCGATGATTCCCTGCGCCTGGATCGCCTTCAACTCCGCGCCGGTGATCTCGCCTGCTAGCAGCGGGTCTTCTCCGTGATATTCAAAGTTGCGGCCATCGCGCGGTTCGCGGGTGAGGTCGATGCCGCCGCCCAGCGATACATTGAAGCCCTGCTCCCGCGTTTCGGTTCCAATCACGTTGCCAAACTCTCGCGCCATCGCCAGGTCCCATGTTGAAGTTTCAGCAAGGGCCGACGGCAACGCGGTCGCCTGCGAATTCTTCCGGCTTCCCTGGCCGGTCGTGCCAACTCCGGCTCCGACCAGTTGCAGGCTGGGGATGCCAAGACTAAGAATTCCGGGAACATATCCGTCGCCGCCGAGCGCGCCCGGTATGGGGCCTTTCAATCCCTGGCTTTCCCATCGCATTGCCATGCTTCCATGCACCAGTTGGATTTTTTCATCCAGCGTCATCTGTTGAATCGCGAGATCGGCGCGTCGGTCCGGGGAGAGAGTGGTGTCCATCCACGGCCAATTCTTCGCGACTCCGGTTTGTGCCAGGATTCCGCCACAGGTTGCAAGCATCAGGAACAGCGAAAGCGCAGCAAGTCGTCTTGTATGGTTCTTCATATTTCTTCCTTGAAGGTAAGCTTTTTCCTTCATCCCACCCTTCGCAAAGGCGCGAAGGTTGGGCACCGAGATTTTCGCTATATTCACGAAAATCGCAGGTCGCTCCACTGTGCTGTGCTCCGGTCGGGATGACAAATCATTTTAATCCCAGGTTAGCTGCGCGAACCTGGGACACCCGGCAGTCTGATGTAGGGCATAAGAAAACGGCTGCTTGCGGTTGGTGTCTGCTCAGTCGGCCATCTCGGCGGCGGTGAATTTG
>JBOGLY010000520.1:0-1708 GCA_050746425.1 Acidobacteriaceae bacterium | reverse complement strand
GGATTACGAGCTTCCATCGCCATGATGGCTATCTTGGGGTGGATTTCGAAAACCTGACGCGACAGCAAAGAGAAAAGCTTAATCTGCCGCCCAGCGTGGGCGTTGAAATTGCAGCTGTCGATCACGATGCTCCCGCCGGTGAAGTCGGGCTGCGCTCGAACGACATAATCGTAAAACTGGACAATAAGAAAGCTGAGAACGTTCAGAGCTTGATCGACGCGCTGCATAAGATGGACCCGGGACAGACGATCGAGCTTGACATTGTGCGAGACGGTAAGCCGATGGAATTCACGGTCGTCCTGGCGGACCGCAAAACCATCGAGCAGGAAGCGTGGTCGCGGCGCTACACTGTGCCCGATCCGCAGGCGGCGGACCCTGCACCGCCCACGGCGCCAACCAGTTTTTTGGGCGAAGCATCGTCGGAGATCGGCAAGACGTTCAGCTCCAATGGCGGACTGATGAGCTATATTCCCGGCACGCCGCCCTATACCGGGATCACGCTTGACGTTTTGAATTCGCAACTCGCGCAATACTTCGGCTTGAAGCATTCGACGGGCCTGCTGGTGAAGAGCATCGACCCCAACAGCCCTGGATTGCGCGCCGGCATCCGCGCTGGAGATGTTATCTGCAAGGCCGACGACGTGCCGATGACTTCCCGCAGCAGATGGAACCATGCACTGCGACAAAACAAGAATGCGGCCATCAAACTGCAAATTCTGCGCGATCGACAGCCGCGGATTTTGATTTTGACGCTGGCCGCGAGTAAATCCTGATTGGCCTTTGAACGAACGGGCGTCCCGTATGCGCCGCGTGTCGGGGTCCCCGGCGTGCGATTTGTGTCCGCTGGGGTGGTTTTGTGGCTCATGTGGGACCAGTGAAAGCCCCAGGTTAGCTTCGCGAACCTGGGGCACCCAAGAAATTGCGGTGCGCCGCCGGTCGACTCATACCGAACATGAGGACGGCGCCAACTGCGAGTGTGATCGACGCAGCCAGCAGTCCGGCGGAGAAGAAATGGGTACGGTCGACCAGCCAACCCATCCAGAATGGACCGACGAACCCTCCTACACATCCAAGGCCATTGATGACGGCGATGCCGGCGACTCCGTTCTCCCCGAGATGCTCGGTGGCGACGGCCCAGAACATCGGCATCGCGGAGCAGATGCCCAACCCCGCAATGGAAAAGCCGGCCACGCTGATCGCGACCAGATGCGTGGCCGAGGCAATGTAGAGTCCAAGCGCGGCCGCGAGAAACGCAAGCACTAAATGCCATGTCCTCTCGCCGGTACGGTCGGAGTGTCCGCACCATATCACCATACCCACGGTGCTGATGAGATAGGGCAGCGCGGTCATCCAGCCGGTCTGGGCGAACGGAAGCCCTTCCGAGGTGAGAATTCGCGGAATCCAAAAGCCGAGGCCGTACAGTCCAATCATCAGAATGAAATAGCCGAGGGTAAAGCCGAGCACGGTGCGGCTGCGAAGCACATGAATCCAAGAGTCGTGCGCCTGAGTAGGACGCGATTCCGAGGCAATGGCGGCAGTCAGCGAACTGGATTCCTGCGGCGACAGCCAGCTTGCTTTTTCGGGAGAATCCGCAAGGATTTTTGGAATCATCAAACCCGCGATAACGGCGATTCCGCCTTCCAGCAGAAACAACCATTGCCAACCGCGCAGCCCGACCATGCCGTTCATTTTCAAGATGGACATGGAC
>JBOGLY010000519.1:0-1722 GCA_050746425.1 Acidobacteriaceae bacterium | reverse complement strand
GATTTTGAACTTCTATGATGGGCTGACCCAAGGATTCAATTCCTTTGTTAGGTGAACTTTCATCTATATCACAATATTTGCGATAGTGCGAATCAACGTTGCCGCCGAATTTTCTCCTTACGTGTCGATTTTCGCTTAGCTGCCCGCGTCCAGCCGTATCGCTGCATGTCGATGCGTCCAAACTCCACATTCACGCCTTCGGTTTCGAGCAGCCGTCGTTGCAGCGACCCGTGCGGCTCCGGAATCAGCAGGCGCCCTCCGGCGCCAACCACGCGGTACCATGGAATCCCTTTGCCGCTGGGGCATGCTGCCATCGCGTAGCCGACGGCGCGGGCTCCGCCTCGCAAGCGAAGTTTTCGCGCCAGTTCTCCGTATGTGGTCACGCGTCCTCGCGGAATTTTCTTAATGAGCCGATACACTGGGTCCCACGACATTGACGGCCTCCTCGCGCCACTTTTCTCGGGGTACGAGCGCTGCAACCTTACCATCATTGTCGGGTCGGAAATCGCCCCTTGCTCGGCGGGCAGCATAAACAGTTGCGACCGCATCATAATTACATTACCGAAATCAGGCGTTCTGCGCCGTTTTTCATGGCCATGAAAACGCGCGCCTTCCCCAGCTCCACTCCGACTCGGGCCAAGTTCGGCGCGAATAATAACCGATACGATGCAGCTCTGTCGCTTTCCGGGCATCGAACTATTGACCGTGTAGTGGAGGGGCTGTACACTACAAATAGATGTCCTGGAACCCGCCCGGAAAAGGAGGCGGTGGTGGCTTTCGTTCGGCGCAAGGGGAAGTCCTACTATCTCGTGCACAACGTCCGCCGCGACGGGAAAGTGCAGCAATTGCATTTGGCCCGGCTCGGCGAGCGTCCACGCATCACTGATGATGTGGTGCGCAAGGTCTCGCGGAATCATCCGTTCCTCGATCTCGACTGGTCTGAACTGCGCGAGCAGGTTAACAGCCGGGTCGAATTGTTCGATATCCAGTCGCCGTACGTGCAGAACTTGATGCATTCACTGCGGAGTCTGAATTTAGATCTGGCCGGTCTTTCGCCGCCGCTTCTGACGGTGACGGACCGAGCCAATTCAAGCCGGGAGCTCGTCACTCAACTTCGATTGTTGCGGTCGACGCTCGACGTGAAACTCGATCAATTCGAGCGCACAGCGCCGCACAACGCTGCGAGTGAACGACAATTCCGGTAGGGGGAGCATGACCATGGGCGCGCAAGCATTGCAACTGGATCCGACGCTGCGAAGCGTGGAGTCGCGGGATTTTGAGGGGGGATTGCGGCGGAAGATCGTGGGGCAGGACGAAGCGGTGCAAGCGGTTGTGGACCTGTACCAGGTCTTTCGCGCGGGGCTGAACTCGCCGGGGCGGCCGGTGGGGAATTTGTTGTTCCTCGGGCCGACCGGTGCGGGAAAGACGCGCGTTGTCGAAGCCACGGCGGAAGTGTTGTTTGGCGACCCGCGCGCGGTGATCAAGGTGGACTGCGCGGAATTCCAGCACTCGCACGAGATCGCCAAGCTGATCGGGTCACCTCCAGGATACCTGGGGCACCGCGAGACCCATCCGCTGGTCACGCAGGAGGCGCTGGCGCAGTTTCACACCGACAAGCTGAAGATCAGCTTTTTGCTGTTTGACGAAATTGAGAAAGCCAGCGATGCGCTGTGGCAGTTGCTGCTGGGCATTCTGGACAAGGCCACGCTGACGTTGGGAGAC
>JBOGLY010000518.1:0-1760 GCA_050746425.1 Acidobacteriaceae bacterium | reverse complement strand
CCCTCTCCGAGGCCATTCCAACCATCTCTCCAAACAACGCTCAGGCCTGGTTCCGCCACTGCGGATACGATATACACCTATAGGTGAAATGCTCTAGCTTTCAGTTATCCGCCGCTTCACAAACTTCGTCAACGCATCGCTGGCATACACGGGTGCAACGATCGAAAACTGCGGCTTGTCGCGTATCAGTCGCAGCAACGCCTCCTGGGTGCCCCATGCTTCGCGCTTTTGCGAAGGGTGGGATAGAGCCTCTTCACCTTGGTCCGCAAGCGGATGTCCGCTTCCACTCCAGAGCACCGCATCCGCGCGGTCCAGAAAATATTTGGCCGATTGCTTGAAGTCTGCAATCGACGGATCGACCACGGTCAGATATAGATCAGGTTTCAAAAACCGGTTGATGCTGTTCGATTCCACGATGGCATTCTTTGCCAGCGCAAGCTCTTTTCGTATTCTGGGCATGGCCTCCGCCAGTTGCCCCTGGCGCGTGCGAATCCAGAAGGACCGCACCGCGCCCGCCGCCAGAAACCTAGCACTGTCGGTTCCTGTGTCGGTTGAGTGTTCTTGCGTGATGCCGATTGTATGAGCTTCGGTTTCGCAGTCGCATGGCTCGCCGTTTGCGGAGCAAATCCCGTGGCCGAACTGCGTTATTTTGAAGGCGGTCCATTCCATCTCCGGCAGCGCCGCAATCAGACCTGCCACCACAGATGTTTTGCCGATATTGCGCGTCTGTCCGCCGACCACGACAATCGCCATCGCATCATTCCTTTGCTTGCCGCGGCGAGCGCGACAGTCTGGCCAGCGTCGCCAATTCCTTCAGATATTCACGCAATGGCTGCGCCGGTCTTCCCCAGAAAACTATTCCCGCGCCGCGCAGTTTCTTTTTGCTCAGAACGCCCGCGCCACCCCCAAGAATGACGCCTTCGCCGATCTCCGCGTGTTCGCCAATCCCGACCTGGCCGCCAAAAATCGCGCCATCTCCAACCGTGCTGCTGCCGGAAATGCCGGTCTGCGCGGCGATTACGACATTCCTCCCCAGGTGAACGTTATGGCCGATGTGCACCAGGTTGTCGATCTTCGTTCCGCGCGCGATTCGGGTTTCTTCCAGCGCGCCGCGGTCGACTGTAGTATTGGCGCCAATCTCGACATCGTCCTCAATCGTCAACGTGCCTTGCTGCGGAAATTGCGTGTAGGCGCCCGTCTTTGCGTCGCGCACGTAGCCGAATCCATCGGAGCCAAGCACGCATCCGGCATGGACCCGCACACGATTTTGCAGTTCGACTCCGGAATAGATCACCACCCGCGGAAATAATTTGCAATCCGCGCCAATTTTGACTCCATTGGCCAGGACGCAGCCCGCGCCGATCCGCGTTCGCGCACCCACTTGAACGTGTTCGCCCAGCACGGCGTAGGGTCCAATGGAAACGTCCTCGGCCAGCTTTATGCTGGAAGCCAAGATGGCCGTGCGATGCACGCCCGTGCTCGTGTTCGCCGCGAGCAATAGCTGAGATGCCTGCGCGAAGGCAAGCCGCGGCTGCGCGACCAGCAACAAAGGCTTCGGCAACAGGTTTTGGTTCGTCAACACGGAGGAAGCGATTTCTCGCGTCACCAGTACCGCAACGGTCGCCGATGCCAGCGCGTTCCGCAACGCGGCATCCGTTTCCGCAAATGTCAGGGAAGTCTGGTTCGCGTCATCCGCGCTCGACACCCGCTCCACCATTTCTGTCGCGGAAGAAATTTCTGCGCCGGCTGTCGCGCCACTC
>JBOGLY010000517.1:0-1844 GCA_050746425.1 Acidobacteriaceae bacterium | reverse complement strand
CAAGGTAGAGAGTATTTCGCCGAAGAAGGTGAGCGATGGGGAGGCGCAGGCTGGTCCACTCGATTGGGGCGGCGTGAGCGATCTTTATTTTGCGGCCATATTTCTTCCGAAAAATCCGGCAGCGAGCGCCTTTGTGTCCCTGCGTCATACGCTGCAGATTCCCAAAGACCCGGACAATCCGCAGGTTGGCCAGACGCAGGCCGAGCAGGTGCTGGGAGCGGCTGTGGGTTCTCCGACCGGGCCGACCGAAGTGCGAATTTTTGCTGGGCCGAAGAGTTTGGGGGTCTTGTCCTCGGTCCGCGCCACAGGACTAAATGGCAAAACGACGGGGCCAAATCTGGTTCCGCTGGTGCATTATGGAGTTTTTTCCATCATCGCGAAGCCTCTGTTTTATCTGCTGCGCTGGGTATATCAGTACATCGTGCCCAACTGGGGCTGGGCGATCCTGATCCTGACGGTGTTTCTGACGCTGGCCATGTTCCCGACGCGCTTCACCATGATGCGTTCGTCGATCAAGATGCAGCGCATTCAGCCGCAAATGGCCTACATCAAGGAGAAATACAAGAAGTTCAAGTTCGACGATCCGCGCAAGCAGGACATGAACAAGGAGATGCAGGAGCTGTACAAAAAGGAAGGCGTCAACATGTTTGGCGGCTGCCTGCCGATGCTGATCCAGATGCCGTTGATTTTTGCGTTTTACGAGATGCTGGAGAACGCGATTGAATTGCGGCACGCGCACTGGTTCTGGCTGCACGATTTGTCGGCGCCGGACCCATACCATATCCTGCCCGTGTTGATGGTGTTTTCGCAGTTCTTCTTTCAGCTATTTACCCCGTCCCCTGGCGTCGACGCGGCGCAGCAGAAGATGATGGCCTATACGATGCCTCTGTTCAGCGGATTCATTTGCTGGCATTATGCTTCGGGACTGGCGCTTTACTGGGCGGGAAGCAACTTGATCGGTATCGGCCAGCAGATGGTTATCAACCGGACCAAGCTGGGGAAAGAATTGCGCGAGATCCAGACCAAGCGAGCAATGAAGAAGAAGACCGGACGTCCGGCGGCTGTTGCGCGGCGTTGACAACCCGCTGAATCGAGAATATGGATGAAAAATGCCTATTGAAAACTATCAGTCTGCCGTAGAGACCATCGACGCATTTTTAAAGACGGTCGTCAGCAAAGGAGGCTTGCGCCTGAAATACCGCATCACCGCAGGCGCGGGCGCGGCCGATCCTCACAAGTTCGAATCGCGGGAAATCTATGTCGAACTTGCAGGCCCGGATGTAAACCTGGTGCTGGAGCACAATGCCGAGCTGCTGCGTTCCCTGGAACATATCGCGGCAAAGTCGCTGCGATTGGATCCTTCGGAGCACGACCTGATCAGCTTCGACGCGCGCGGATATAAGGCATTGCGCGCGCAGGAACTGCGAGTGGCCGCGGATACAGCCGCGGAGCAGGTGCGACGCACCGGCGAGCCATACCAATTTGCTCCGATGAATTCTCGCGAACGGCGCATGTTGCATCTGGCATTGAAAAACTACGACGATCTAAGGACTGAAAGCAGCGGCGAAGGGATGCGGCGATCTGTGGTGGTGTATCCGAAGGACTGGCAGCCGAAGACAGCTTCGTCCACCGGAACGTCCCGGGCGCGCACTTTCGGGCGAGGTTGATTCCAACTCGACGGGAGTTAGTTTCTTGTGAATGATGCTTCTCCTCGAACCCATGTCTCAGAAACGAGCCATGGGGCACTGGGGTTACAGCCAGACACCATCGTTGCGATTTCGACGCCGGCAGGGCGTGGAGGCATTGGGATTGTACGGCTATCGGGCGCGCAGTCGGTTGAGATT
>JBOGLY010000516.1:0-1894 GCA_050746425.1 Acidobacteriaceae bacterium | reverse complement strand
AGTCTGGTCTAGTGCGATGGTTTGTCGCGAATGGACCCCAGCGCCTAAAGGCTCGCGCTGAACTATAACCTTTTCTCCCGACTAAAGTCGGGAGTCTACCCAATCAAGATTTAACTAGGCACTCCGAGCTGTATGCTTGATCGTTGCCGAGTACCTTCAGCATTGAATGCCGGCTTTTTCCAGCGTTGCCTTCAGGCCCTTCATGCTGGTGCGCGTCGATGCTTCCGCCGTTCCCGCGCCACGCCAATGCGTTTCTAAACTGACGGCATAGTGGTACCCATCCCTCTTGAATGCGCGGAACTGCCCCACCCAATCGACCACTCCAGCGCCGACCGGGGCCCAGTCATATCCACCGTCCGGTTTGCGCACCACATCCTTGCAGTGGCAATGGCCAATGCGTTTTTCCGGCAGCAGATTGAAGCCGTTCGGATAAGGTATGCCGCCCAGGGCTGCGGCGTTGCCAGGATCCCAGTTCAGCATAAAATTACGGTTTGGAATTGCCTCCAGGACGGCGGCCGCCTCTTCCCCGGTTGCCGTGTTGCAAGACATCTCATTTTCCAGCAGCAGGATTTTGCCGCTCTTCGCGCAACGCTCCGCCGCCTCGCGCAGTTTGTCGTTGATCGCCGCGCGATAGGGCTTCCGGTCTGCCAGACGCCAGAAATCGAAGCAGCGTATGCGGTCGGTCTCAAACGCTTTCGCCAGCTCAATGCAGCGCTCCAGCACCTTGTCCTGCTGCTTAAAATCGAAGTCTGCGTTGAACTCGTCGCGCTTCTGTCGCCCTTTCGGAAGCGGCGCGCCCGGCCATTCCACCTTGAAAAGCGGGCTTGCGATGTCCGTGACGCGCAATTTGTTCTTCTCCAGAATTTTCCTTGCCTCGGCTATTTCCGCCGAGTCAAGGTCCACGATGTTTTTGTTCCACATGCCCCGTAGTTCAATCCAGTTCAGGCCAAAATCCCGCGACGCGATTTCACATGCACGGCCAAAGTCCTGCGTGATTTCGTCGTTAATGACAGAAAGGCGAAATGGACAGCTCATACATGCACCCCTAATTTGTTCATCAGATATTCCTTGCTAATTTCCGCCGACTGCTTCGGGGTCCGGTCCGCGCCCTTGCGCTCCCCGTCCAGCTCCACCACGGCCCAGCCCCGGAAATGGACCGCTCGCAACGCATCGAATATCGCGGGAAAATCCACCCTGCCCTGCCCAAGCTCGACAAACTGATAGCCGCTTTTTGTAGCGGCGGGTTCAACATCTTTCAAGTGAAGAAACAGCAATCGGGTTCCGTATTTGCGAATCGCCGCCGCCGGATCGCCGCCGCCCTGCACATAATGCGCGGTATCGAGTTCCAGCTTGACGTAGCGCGGGTCCGCGGCGTCGAGGATTGCATCCACTTGCTGCGGCGACTGGCCGATCGAACCCATGTGATTGTGAAAACCTGTCTGGATTCCATAGTCGGCGGCGCGTTTGCCGATCTCCGTCAGCAGCGTTCCTTCTCGTTTGTAGTCGCTGGCAGAAAATTTACGTTTGGCGAAGGTACCGATCACCTGTAGATATTTTCCGCCTGCCTGGTGCAGATATCGCGCGTGATCGGCGTGGGTCGCGAGCATCTTTTTCTCCTGCGCGGGGTCCAGCGATGCATCTCCGCTGGACAATGCAACAAACGTCAGATTGTGCTTGGCCAGCGTATCGCGCAATGCATGAGGATCGGGATATTCGGTGAGGGCGTTGGCACGGAGTTGAATGCCGGGGTAGCCGACCGCGGCAATGTCTTGAATCGCCTGGTTATCTCTGCCGCCCCAGGTAATCGACGCATAGCCGAACTGAATCTTCATTGGTCCGCGGTGAAGCGGCGCATCGAAATAAGACAAGTTCCTCGGCGGATACAGCAATGAGC
>JBOGLY010000515.1:0-1927 GCA_050746425.1 Acidobacteriaceae bacterium | reverse complement strand
AGCCGGAAGCACACGCTCAGAGATAAATTCCGCGATCGTCGTTCGACGATTGCTGTGCGAATAAGCTTTTCAGGTTCTCAATAGGAGGGCAGCGACTTGCGAAAATTCAGTGGCAGAGGAACTCTTGCAGCGGCGATAGCAACAACATGTGTTGCATTTTGCGTTAGTGCACCGCAGCCTGCATTCGCTGCTTCTGCAGCATCTCGACAATTGAGAAACGTTGCGGCGCAACCACAATCCTCGCCAGAGTCTTTCCAGCAGATTGCGGCAACCCCGCCCCCAATGGGGTGGTCTTCCTGGAACAGCTTCGCCAATACCGTGGATTCGGCTATCGCCACGCGCGAAACGGACGCATTGATCGCGTCTGGAATGAAAAAGGCCGGCTATCGCTACATCAACATCGACGAGGGATGGTGGTTCGGGCAGCGGGACAAAGACGGCAATATCGTGGTCAACCCAAAGCAATGGCCCGCGATCGCGCCCGGAGAACGCTCCGGCGACATGTCGAACATTGTCCGATACATTCATGGCCACGGATTAAAGGCAGGAATCTACACTGATGCCGGAGAAACCGGCTGCGGATTTATCTGGCCCGCTATTGGGCCGCCGCAGCCCCGCGCGGGTAGCGAAGGGCATTACGACCAGGACTTTTTACAGTTCGCCAAATGGGGGTTCGATTATGTCAAGGTGGACTGGTGCGGCGGAAACCGCGAAAATCTCGATCCGGCGGTGCAATATACGGCGATCTCACGTGCGATTCAAAGAGCGGAACGAATCACTGGTCATCCCCTCTTTTTTTCCATCTGCGACTGGGGCAAGAACAGTCCGTGGACGTGGGCGCCCGGTGTTGGCGGAGCGGCGGGTGATATTTGGCGCACCAGCGGAGATATCGTGAGTCCGATTGTCGCGAATACTTCGGTAAGCGGCCAATCGGTCAAGTTTCCAGCGGTCTTCTCTAACTTCGATCACGGCATTCATCCCGAAGCCCAGCACACGGGTTTCTACAACGATCCTGACATGATGGTTGTGGGAATGCCGGGGATGTCGGAAACTCAAGATCGCGTGCATATGGCGCTGTGGGCCATCTCCGGCGCTCCTTTACTTGTGGGCGCCGACATTACCCGGCTTAGCAATTCCGCGCTGCGTATCCTTACTAACCCTGAAGTCATCGCGGTCGATCAGGATTCTCTTGGACTCCAGTCAGTTCTGGTGGCTGAATCCAGCCCAGGTCTCCAAGTATGGACGAAGCCACTGGCGGATGCGGGAAACCACGCCGTCGTACTTCTGAACCGCACTACTGCTCCGGCGCAGATCGCAGTGAAATGGCGTGAAATTGGCCTGGTCCCGTCGTCTGCCGCAATCGTGCGGAATTTATTTGCGGCCAAGGCCCTGGGAACATTCCGTTCGAGCTACTCTTCGACTGTTCCTGCTGGCGACGTGGTCATGCTGACGATTCGTGGCAAGGATGAAAAACCAACTCGGTACGAGGCGGGGTCTGCGGTAAATGAAGTCGGCGGAGGAGCTATTGCGGTCCCATGCACAATCTGCTCTGGAGGAAAAACGGTTGCGATCGGCGAAAAGCGGTCGCTCACCTTTGAAGTCGCACCAAGCGGGGGGCCGGTTTACATCCGAATTGCGTACATCAACAACGCCAAAAGCAGCCGCATTGCCCGGCTAAGAGTCAACGGTCAGATCGCTACCAACATTCTCTTTCCCCCTACAGGAGAGGTTGTTGGCGAGGTGATCCTTGAAGCAAACCTTGATGAAAGCGCCAAGAAGAATCGGCTGACTTTTTCTTCTCCGTGTGCGCCCGGTCCTGCTATAGAGTCGATTGAGATATCTCGCGTCGAGACAGCGCTTCATCCGTCCGGAAAAGCGGAAGCGAATTAAAGCGACATGCGGGCATCGTGAACGCGCTGAAGACGCG
>JBOGLY010000514.1:0-1965 GCA_050746425.1 Acidobacteriaceae bacterium | reverse complement strand
ACCCATGGAAAGGCTGGAAGAAATCCTCGCCCAGCGTCACCCGGAATGGCCTGCCGCTCGGCGCACCCTGGTGGCGCGACTGGCGGAAGGAGCGGTTGGCCGGGCCGTCTCCTTTAACGCGGATGTGTACGTTGCCAGCCGCAAAGATGCGCTGCTCTTGCTGCGCACAGCGACCGCGGAGCCTGACCATTCGGCGTTGTTTCATGTGACCGAAACCTATCGCGCCGGGGCCGAGGGCCAGCAAAAGACCCAGGACCTGCTGCGCGCGATGTACCTGTTGCTGGAGGACATGATGTTGCTGCAGGCCGGACAACCGGAGATGGCGCGAAATATCGACATTTTGCCGGAACTTCGCCGCCTGGCGGAAAGCGTCTCGTTCGACTGGATTGAGCGGGCGGTCCGGCGAATGGCGGAGGTGGAGTCCGGAATGCGCCGTAACCTGCTACGGTCCTTGTCCCTCGACGCGCTTGCGGCTGGCCTGCAGCAGCGGTAGCCGCCGCCTTTCCGCGCAAGTAACTAAAATAACAAAACTTCCGATTGGAAAACGTTCGGGGTTCGGCTAGCATCGTATTCATTCAGCAGAATCAAGTTGGTTCAGGATTTATCCTTTGTCCCGATTTCGGATGGGGAAGGACTTTACTTGCTGCCCGTTCGATCACTCACATGCCCTTGCCAAAGCCTCAACCCGCCGACCACTCCGCGTTCGTAGTCGCGGTCCCCGCCCCGACCAAACCGGAAAGCGATTTCTCCGGGCAGCGGCGGCTTATTCGCCCCAGCCTGGCCTTGCGTTCAGCGGATGCGCGCCAACCGGC
This sequence comes from Acidobacteriaceae bacterium, assembly GCA_050746425.1. Lineage (GTDB taxonomy): Bacteria > Acidobacteriota > Terriglobia > Terriglobales > Acidobacteriaceae > JAKAAZ01. Next base: position 1,153 of record JBOGLY010000514.1, on the reverse strand, counting down.
GATTTTCGCGCATGGACCGGCGCTGACCTCCCGCGCCATGCCAGATGGCATGGTTGAAGACAGTTCTCATGCCGAGGTCTTCTACTTCCAAAAACAGATCCAGGCGCAGACCCGGATGGTTGTGGTATTGGAGAACGGCGAACGACTGGAAGGCTCGATCGAATGGCAAGATCGTTATGCCATCAAGCTGCGCAATGTGGGCCACAGCGGGTTGCAGACTGGCGCGCGCACCCGCGTGCTGGTCTATAAGGATGGCATCCGCTACATCTACAAAGCTGCGGAAAATTTGCCCCAGACGATGTCGTAGCTTACTCCGCGCGGGCGGCTTTCAGAAGTCGATCACGGATGGCAGCGCCCAGACCTGAGTCCGTCGGAAGCGGACAGACGATGAAGTTCGCACCCATTGCGTCCAACTCCCGCAAGCCGGCGAAGAGCCGCCGCGCCAGTTCATCATTGTCGCCCCACCGTCCCCACGCATAGCGGACGCTCGCAAAACCCTCTGGCAAGAGCCATCCCGTGGGTAGCAGAACGCCGACTCTGTTCCCGGTTTGTGAGTGCGTCTGGATCGCCTGCAGCCATTTCGCCTGCCCATCCTCGGAATTCTCGCCCATTTCGACCGGAATGACTTTTGCATTCGGGGCGTAATGGCGCATGTCTACACCCGGCGAGGGTAAGGATTCGGGCAGAAGATCTTGGGGGTGCCCCATTCTAGCCGCGTCCTGTGCGGCTAGAGTGGGATGCAAACCTCTGTTGCGCGGCTGATAAAGAACCACTGGGCCGACAATCGCCTCAATCTCCTCTGCCGCGACCGCGCCGGGGCGATAGAGAATTGTGTCGCGGTCGCGCACTTCAATCACGGTAGATTCAACGCCGCGCCAGGCAGGGCCAGCGTCGAGCACCATATCAATCCGGCCATCCAGGTCGTCAACCACGTGCTGCGCGGTTGTGGAGCTGGTATGGCCAAAACGATTGGCGCTGGGTGCCGCGACAGGTACATTGCAGGCAGCGATCAGCGCCAGCGCCACCGGATGCGCGGGCATTCGCACGCCAACCAGTTTGCGGCCAGCCGTCACGACGGAAGGCACAGCGTCCAGCTTCGGCAGCAACAGCGTCAGCGGTCCCGGCCAGAATTTCTCAATGAGCAGTTTAACCC
>JBOGLY010000513.1:0-1987 GCA_050746425.1 Acidobacteriaceae bacterium | reverse complement strand
ACCGCAGAGTTTGGAATGCCCAAACTCTGCGCTACCCCCGTTGCGGCTGTTAGTTGAAAAACAAGAAAAAGCCGCAGCGTTACACTGCGAACGCTGCGCTACAACGGCCAGATATATCGAACTCCCGGGGCGGAATGCAAGGTCACGGTTTTTGCAACATACGTAAGTCGTGGCCGCCCATTTCCCGGGGCTGAGGAAGGCTCATCATGCCAAGCATGGTCGGCGCAATGTCTGCCAGCGCGCCTCCTTCTCGCAGGCTGACGCTCTTCCTCTGTGGCGACACCAAAACAAACGGCACGGGGCTGGTGGTGTGGGCTGTGTGCGGTCCGCCGGTTACCGGATCAATCATCAACTCAGCGTTCCCGTGGTCGGCCGTGATCATCATGACGCCTTCCTTCACCCGCACGGCCTTATAAATCTCCGCCAAACAGCCGTCGATGGTCTCCACCGCCTTGACGGCCGCCTCCAGCTTTCCAGTGTGGCCCACCATGTCCGCGTTGGCGAAATTAACGATGAGCACGTCGAAGGAGTTCTGATTCACGGCCTTGACAACCGTCTCTGCGATGCCGGCCGCGCTCATTTCAGGCTTCAGGTCGTACGTGGCCACTTTGGGCGAAGGCACCAGAATTCGCTCTTCGCCCGGATAAGCCTTTTCCACTCCGCCGTTGAAAAAGTAGGTGACGTGCGCATACTTCTCGGTTTCCGCTACGCGCAGATTCTTGAGATCCAATGAGGCCATGACTTCCGCCAGAATATGAGTGAGCTCCTGCGGAGCGAACACGCAGGGCAGCGTAAACGTCTTGTCGTAGCGAGTCATGCCCAGGAACTGCAACTTCTCAGGAAAATTGCGCCGAGGAAAAGCCGCTAGATTCGCCTGGGTCAGCGCGCGAGTGATTTGGCGCGCGCGATCCGCGCGAAAGTTGAAGAACATGACCGCATCGCCCGATTGGATGGTCGCGACCGGTTCATTGCCGCCGCTCGAGTTAGTGACGACAATCGGCGGCATAAACTCGTCGGTGACGCCCTGGCTGTAAAAGTTCTTGACCGCTTCGACGGGATCGCGCGTCTTATACCCTTCACCGTTCACCATCGCGTCATACGCCTTTTGAATGCGGTCCCAGCGATTGTCCCGGTCCATCGCGTAGTAGCGGCCCGTCACCGTAGCAATCTTGCCGGCGCCGTACTCGCGGATTTTTTGCTGCAGTCGCGCCAGGTAATCTGCTCCGCCCGTAGGCGGCGTATCGCGGCCATCCAGGAAGAGGTGGATGAACACCTGTTCAACATGGTTTTCCTTTGCCATGCGAAGCAGTGCGTAAAGATGTTCCTGGTGTGAGTGCACGCCGCCGTCGCTTAGGAGGCCGAGCAGGTGCAAGCGCGACGATCTCGCGTTTTTCATTAGTTCGGCGAGCGGAGGCTTCTTGAAGAAGTCTCCGCTCGCGATGGACGCATTAATGCGCGTGATTTCCTGAGAGACCACGCGCCCGGCGCCGATGTTCAGGTGGCCCACTTCGGAGTTTCCCATCAGGCCGTCAGGCAGTCCTACCCGTAGACCTGAGGCGTCCAGCAGCGTGGAGGGGAATTCCGCCAGCAGGCGGTTATAGTTCGGCGTGCTGGCGAGCGCGATGGCGTTGGCGGCTCGCTCGGGCCGATAACCCCAGCCATCCAGGATAATGAGCGCGACAGGTTTGCGTGCTGGCATAGTTATCAGCCCTGAAAATTCGGTCAAGAGATGGAAAGGCGCCGCTTTCTTACGGAGCGGATGTCTGCGGGGCCGCTGCTGCATCCGGCGCCAAGCCGACCTGATCCGCAATGCTGCTGATCGCGGTGATGCAAAAAGCGATGTGCTCCTCAAGAGGAATGCCGAGTTCTTCCGCGCCGCGGCGGATATCATCCCGGCTCACAGAGCGCGCGAAGGCTTTATCCTTCATGCGCTTCATTACGGACCGGGGTTCGAGGCTCTTGATCTTACCGGGCCGCACGAGCGAAC
>JBOGLY010000512.1:0-2013 GCA_050746425.1 Acidobacteriaceae bacterium | reverse complement strand
GGCTGATCTTTACCGGAATGTTGCTGCACAAATTGCCTGAGGGCTTCACCGTCGGCAGCGTCATGCTGGCCAGCGGTCGCAGCGCGCGCATCGCATTTTCTGCGGCCTGCGCATTGGGCGCGGCTACCGTTGTCGGCGTCGCTACTATCCATTTTCTGCCCATGCTGGCTGCCGTAGGCCTGCCGCTTTCCGCGGGTGTAGCGTTGTATGTGGCGGCCACCGACCTGCTTCCGGAAGTCAATCGCGCCCACGGAATTCGCTTTCGCGTCCTGTTCTTCGCAGGCGTCGGCGCTTTTGTGTTGGCGCGATGGATTTCCTAGGATGCGCCGGGTGAAATGAGCCTGGGTGCCCCACATCCCGATTTCGAGATGGGGGTTCTCTCGGCATTGAAATCGTAGATCTGATTCGACCCAAGGAGAAATAATCATGGCCCCACCGCAGGGATACGCGCTGATCACCGGCGCCAGTTCCGGTATCGGCGAAGAGTTTGCCCGGCAATTGGCGGCGCGTGGACGGTCGCTCGTCCTGGTCGCACGCTCGCAGGACCGGCTTGAGCATGTGAGGGCGGAGCTGATGTCCGCCCACATGGGCATCGATGTGGTCGCGATTCCATTGGACCTGACCGCGCCCGGCGCGTCTCTCGATCTGTTTCAACGCACCCAGTCCGCAAATCTCGATGTGGATCTGTTAATCAACAACGCGGGATTTGGCGCGTTTGGAGAATTCGCCTCGATCGACCGCCAGCGCCAGCTTAAAATGATCGTTCTGAATATCGCCGCCCTGGTCGAATTGGCGCACCTCTACTTGCAGCCCATGATCGCACGAAAGCGCGGCGGCATCGTCAACATCGCTTCGGTCGCCGGATTCGCCCCACTCCCTTATTCCGCAATATATTCAGCCACCAAGGCGTTTGTGCTCAGCTTCTCGCAAGCTTTGTATGAGGAAGCCCGCCAGCATGGAGTACATGTGATGGCCGTGAACCCAGGCTCGACCGCAACCAATTTTTTCCAGGTGGCCGGCAAAAGTCCGTTCAGCAATCCGTCGCGCATACAGACCGCGAGCGAGGTGGTCTCGGAATCGTTGCGCGCCTTCGATCGCCGCAAATCTTCCGTCATTACCGGCAGATCGAACCGCCTGCTTATCCGGTTGATGATGTTCATTCCGCGGCGCTGGATTACTTCCGTTGTTGGCAGAGTCATGCGACGGGCCAACCTGTCTGCGCCTGCCTCGATCGCCTAACACGATTCAGACGGACGTTGCCGCACGCTCGGGAAAACCAGTACTATGGTCATCGTGCGATGCTGCGAGTAACCTATTTCGATACCTTTTTGCGCCGTTCTTTCTTGACATAGGCAACTTTTTCATAGAAAACAACATCAGTCCTTTCAAGCGTGAGAAAGATTCCCCGTGATTCTTGTTGTTGACGACAACCCGGTCCAGGCGCTCACGCGCAAAGCGATCTTAACTCGCGCGGGACTCGAGGTGCAGACAGCACTTTCCGCCGCCGCCGCTTTTGAGGCGCTCGAAGGCGATCGTGACCGCGAAATCAACTTAGTAATTACGGACCACATCATGCCAGGCGAATCAGGCAGCCATTTTGTCCAGGGCTTGTGGGAACGCCGCGCTGGTCTGTCCATCATGGTGTTAAGCGGTCTGGCCGAGGCGGAAGACGATTACGAGGGCCTCGACGTCACCTTCCGCGCCAAACCAATTCTTCCCGCCGAACTCGTCGCCCTGGCAACCCAGTTGAGCGGAACCTCTGCCTAATCGCGTCGATCCATTCGCATCTCCAAAATTTTTCACTGAGCAGATTGAGCAGACCCCAGCTTTTGGTTCGGGGATGGAAAGCCTCTGGATTTGCGCAATGGTAGAACCCGAACTTTAGTTCGGGGATCAGGTGCCGTTGGCGCGCGCCTGAACAGGCTGCGGAAAAATGCGCTTACGGAACGGATTTGTTGTTCGCGCTGGTTGTTTTCGTAGCCGTTTGCCGCTGGTTGAGTGTTGATGTTCATC
>JBOGLY010000511.1:0-2046 GCA_050746425.1 Acidobacteriaceae bacterium | reverse complement strand
CGACAGTCTCGGTCAGGCGGCGATTCTCGGCTTCCAATGCATGAAGATGAAAGCTCCGCTCGACAATCAGGCGCAGAATCTCAATCTCAACGGGCTTTTCGTAGAAATCGTGCGCGCCGGCCGCCACCGCCCGAAGTGCGTTCTGTCTGCTGCCGTTGCCGGTCGCAACGATCACCTTCATGTCAGGGGCCATTTTAAGCATCGTAGCCAGGGTCGCAAAGCCCTCGCTCACGCCTTCAGGGTCTGGCGGCAGGCCAAGGTCAATGATCGCCACCGCCGGACCCTCCTTTTCGACTATCGGCATCGCCTCGGCGCGCGACGTTGCCGTCAGCACGATCCGTCCGGGAAACGCCCAACGGTATTGGCTGAGAAGACCGGGATCATCCTCCACGATCAGCATCGGTGGCTTGGTCATCTGTCGCTCCCAATCGATCGTTCAAGCCAAAAGCGCCAACGGCGTGTGTGTATCCCGAGCCGGCAGTACGGGCAGAACGATTCGCATTGTCGTGCCCTCTCCCGGCACACTGGTGACCGTGAGATCTCCTCCGGCCTCCCGTAAGAGCGCGCGCGCTTGGAATGCGCCTAGGCCAAAGCCCGCGCTCTTGGTTGAGGTAAACGGTCGAAACAGTCCATCGCGCACGAACTCGTCACTCATCCCCGAGCCTTGATCGACCACTGATATTGAGACCTGCTCGCGTTCGTGAGCGACACGCACCTGGATCGCCGCACCGTCCGGGGATGCCTCGATCGCGTTGTCGATAAGGTGCCGTATCACCGTGTCGAATGTCGACTCGTCAATCGCCACATTCGCCTGGCTCCCGTCTGTCTCGAGCAGGACCGGGTTCTGCCCTGATCCCCGAAGCCTCGTTACCACCGCGGCAAGATGCCGGGCCGGCGCGAGCACCGCCGCCGCCTCGCGCGCCGGGGCTGGCTGTAAACGTGTCAACAATGTCGAGATTCTCTGCACCGAACTCCTGAGCGTCGCCAGCATATCGGCGCGGAATGCAGGATTCTCGAGATGCTGCTCAGCATTGCCAAGAAGCAGCGAAAGCTGTGCCGCAAGGTTCTTTATGTCATGGGCGACAAACGAGAACCGTCTTCCAGCTTCAGCGAATTGTCGCGCCTCCACCAACGCCTGGGTCGCTCTCTGCTCGGCGATGAAAAGCGCGATCTCGCGTCCAACGATGCGAAGAAGCTCAAATACCTCCCGGTCGAGGCGGAATGGCGCGTGCGCCGCACCAAGCACAATGAATCCCTGAGGTTCGCCTTCGGCCGGCAGTGGCACTGCAAGCCAGGCGGTAGGAAATTCAGCGAACCAGGGTGGCTCCTCGGACGCTGCTTGGGCAATGCATTCCCCTGCCCGGAACAAGGCCAACAGCGGATGTGAGAGCCCGACGGAGATTCGTTCCAGCCTGGGCGCATTCCAGCTCCCGGCGGCGCGGAAGACGCGGGGCTGACCTGGACTTGGGGTTTCTCCCAGAAAGAGCACCCCGGCCGGACTGTCCACGATATCAGCGATCGTACGAATGACGCGCTTGTGCAGCCCGAGATAGGGATCGGTGGAGAGTGTTGCGATGCAGCGGCCCCATTCATGCTGATAATCGTAGCGACGTATGAAGAAATGGTCGACAACCAGGCGGCGAAGCCGTGACCGCGCTTGCCCGGAGGTGACAAATACGGCGATCGCGATGCAGCCCGCAAAAACCAGGCTGGCCTCCGTCAGCATACCCCACCCGCTGCCGAAGTGACGCAATACCTCGCCTGCTGCCGCAAGGCCGACCAGGAAGATTCCGCCCAGCAACAGGGTTGCCGTATGAAAGACGACGCTCCGCGAGACTCCGACATCTTCCTTCCAGCGCTTTTGGCGATGGGCGGCGAGAAGGAGCAGAGGCAACACGGAAAGATTCGCGGGTGCCTGTCCCGCATACAGCAGCGGTGACACGCGGCGATGCAGCACAGCGTCTGCATAGAGCAGGATTTCGTATAGGAACAGGCCGCCAACAGCGATGCAAGCGAGGTTGATGTGCCAGCGTGCCTCGCGGGGAG
>JBOGLY010000510.1:0-2066 GCA_050746425.1 Acidobacteriaceae bacterium | reverse complement strand
ATCGATTGCAGCATGGGACTGACTCCCTGCGGCGGCGTAATTATGGGAACTCGCGCGGGAGACCTCGATCCGGGGCTGGTTTTATATCTGCTGCGCCTGCAAGGCGGCGCTGCGGCGGATGCCGCGGACGCTGTCGAGCAGTTACTGAACAAGCGCTCCGGCATGTTGGTGCTTTCCGCACTTTCAAATGACATGCGCGTCTTGCGCGACGCCGAGAAGAATGGCAATCGGCAGGCTGCGTTCGCTATCGAAGCGTTCGTGCTATCGGTCAAAAAAGCGATTGGCGGATTTGTCGCGCTGATGGGAGGGCTGGATGCGCTGGTTTTTTCCGGAGGGATTGGCGAACACGATTCGATAACTCGCGCCCAGGTCTGCGCCGGAATGGATGCGTTTGGGTTGATGCTGAATCCGGAGGAGAATGACGCCACGCACGCAGGACCGGGGGTCATCAGCCAGAAGGGATCGAAAATTGTGGCGTATGTTCTCGCCGCGGAGGAAGATCGCGTGATCGCCGGCCATGTCGCGCGCCTCGCCGCGCGGAAATAAGCAGAACTGTCGGCATGATCTTTCTGCTAAGACTGAAACCTGTCGTCCTGAACGAGCGCAGAGAGGTGAAGGACCTTGCATTACGCAACACACGCAATGCCCCTCAACTTTTGCTCAAGCTCGTCAATAACTACCGGTCCCGTTTTAATTCATCGCTGCCCAAAGGTTGGGATCGACATGCGGGAACACGCTGTCCTGGGTTTCTATCTCGTGCAATTGTTTCTCTTCGTCGCCGCCGAGCGTGCCGCCGCCAACATGCAGTTGCCACATTTTCTCAATCGCGTGGAATGAGGCAAGGTGTCCACGAAAACGGCCCTCGGCGTAGTCTCGCGCGGCTTCCGTCGTGATCAGGAACTGCCAGTCGGAAGACTCCAGCAGCAGCAATTCCCGACACAATTGCTTCAGGATGCGTTCTCCCGGCGCATTGCCCTTCCAGCGGCCGGAAGTGGCTGCATCGCGCACCGAGACTTCCGCGGGATACAGATGTTCCCACGTCCATCGCGTGTCCCGGCTGAGCCAGACTTCATTCGTACCGTTTTTCCCCCATGAGCCTTCCGGCAGGTCAAGAAAACTCTCCGGCGGATGGCGATCCAGATACGCCGCGCAACTGGTGAGCGCAACCGGTATTTCCGGTCGCGACATGATGCGCGCCACCTGCTCCAGCCACATAGGGCCTTCAAACCACCAATGCCCGAATAGTTCAGCGTCAAATGGAGAAGTCAGGATTGGCGGCGTCTCTTTATGAAAGCCTGACCGCAGAGAATCCACAACAAGGTTGACGTAATGTTCCGCGTGCGATTTTGTTCGCGCTTCCGCCTTTTCCGGGTTGTACGGTGTTTTGTAGGCGAGGTCGATCCTGGGACCGGTCACCTGCCAATATCGATGCCCGCCAGGAAAACGTTTTTTGTGGAAGTCGAGATAGTTTCTGTCCCCCGGATAGCCGTTTTCTCCGCTCCATACCTGGAGCCCGGTGCGAGGATCGCGAGGAAAAATCGTCACCGGTCTGCGTCGCGCCCGTGGCCCGTCCACGTAATAAGGCTTATACAGCGAGTGCTTCGGCTCGCAGGTTTCCACCTCCAGCGATGCCGCGACGCCCACTGCTCCGCCGGCCCGCAGTTCGTATGGAGTGAACAGGACGGATTCCTCAACCAGGTGGGTATCCACAAAGAAATAGTCGATTTTGGCATCTTCCAGCGGTTCCTCGACGCCCCTCCGCTCGATCGACGGCCAGGGTTTGCTGCTGCCATCCGGGATTACAGGACATCTCCATGGACCGGCAGGTCGATAACCGCATTCAGGTATCCAAATGCCGCGCGGGTGCTGGCCGATGTGCCGTTCATGAGTCGCCACGCCGGTCATTACCTGGGCGCGGACGGATTCGTCGGTGCCAAGCAGCGGAAAATAACCATGCGTAGCACCACAGGTCATCAGGTCAATCGAACCTCGCTCGGCCGCCTCGCGAAACCCGCGGACAATATCTTCGCCGAGCGCGCCAAAATGGCCAAGCGCCTGCTCGAAAT
>JBOGLY010000509.1:0-2068 GCA_050746425.1 Acidobacteriaceae bacterium | reverse complement strand
ACCGGTCGTTGCGGTTCTTGAATCGCTTCAAGAACACAAGATTGGATTCTCCATCTTCGATCGCGTCCGCGTCGAGCCCACCGATGAATCCTTTCGGGAAGCAATTTGTGCTGCCCAAGCGGACAGCTTCGACGCGTTTGTGGCTGTTGGCGGCGGTTCAACGATGGACACCGCGAAGGCCGCCAACCTCTACAGTTGCTATCCGGCCGATTTTTTGGACTACGTCAATGCGCCGATCGGGAAGGGAAAATCCGTACCAGGCCCCCTGAAACCCCTAATTGCCGTTCCTACGACCGCCGGAACCGGCAGTGAAACAACAGGCGTCTCTATTTTCGATTTCACGCAAATGCACGCCAAAACCGGCATTGCGCACCGTCGTCTGAAACCAACATTGGGACTGATCGATCCGGAAAATACGCGGACCCTGCCATCGGCCGTAGCCGCGGCTTCAGGGCTGGACGTATTGAGCCATGCGGTTGAGTCGTATACTGCCCTGCCCTTTGTCCAGCGCGCACGTCCGGAACGACCCATACTTCGCCCGGCCTATCAGGGATCCAATCCGATCAGCGATGTCTGGAGTCTGGAGGCGCTGCGGCTGGTGGGGATGTATCTGCGTCGAGCCGTGAAAGATCCCGGTGACGATGAAGCGCGTGGCTTTATGATGCTGGCAGCTTCCTACGCTGGAATGGGATTCGGAAATGCCGGCGTGCACTTGCCGCACGGCATGTCTTATCCTGTTTCCGGCTTGGTGCGAAATTATCGAGCGCCTGGATACGTAGTCGACCATCCTCTGGTCCCGCATGGTGTGTCGGTCATTTTGAATGCGCCCGCTGTTTTTCGTTTCACATCGCAGGCGTGCCCCGAGCGCCACTTGAAGGCGGCGGAAATGCTTGGCGCCAAGGTGATGGGGGCAAAGGTGGAGGATGCAGGGAAGATTCTCGCGGACCAAATCATTGGGTTCATGCACGATCTAAACGTTCCCAATGGACTGCGCGATCTCGGCTATCGCTCGGACGATATTCCGGCGCTTGTCGAAGGTACGCTGCCTCAGCATCGCGTCACTAAGTTGTCCCCTCGTCCCGCAGGGCCAGACGATCTGGCTCGCCTCTTCGAAGAATCGATGGTCGCTTGGTAATGTGCATGCAATCGAATGTAGCCAGGCTGGGTGGCTCTCATCCGTCGATTCGCATGCTTGGAATGAGTCATCCTGGCGCGGCGAAGCGCATTCGCATCGGCATGAACTCCCATAGAAGTATCTCCCTGCCTCTCGTAGGAACAATTCATCGTGGCTAGCGAATTGCAAACGTTCACGGTGAGCGAAGTCATCGACCGGGGGCCGCTGAGCCGCTTTCAAATCTGGACGATTGTTCTGTGCGGGATTGTGCTTACTCTCGATGGATTCGATGCGCAAAGTATCGGTTTCCTGGCTCCATCGATTTCGAGCACGCTCGCGATTCCCGTGAAGACGTTCGGCCCGATTTTCGGCGCGAGTTTGTTCGGTTTGATGATCGCAGCAATGGCTACGGGTCCCATCGCGGATCGCTGGGGCCGCAAATGGCCGGTCATCTCCTCCACGCTGCTTTTCGCGGTTTTCTCCCTGCTGACGGCTCACGTCATGTCCTTCAATCAATTGCTCATATTCCGCTTTCTGACGGGACTCGGGCTCGGCGGCGCTATGCCGAATGTTGTTGCGATCGCTTCGGAATATTCACCGAAGCGTCTTATGCCGCTTTTTGTGGCTGCGCTTTTCGCAGGCATGCCCTTCGGCGGGTTTATCTGCGGTACAGCCAGTTCGCTGTTGATCCCGACGCTAGGCTGGCGATCGGTTTTTTATCTGGGCGGAATCTTGCCGCTACTGGTCGCCGTTTTGTCTGTCTGGACGCTCCCCGAGTCGGTCCGCTTTCTCAGCGCCCGGGGCGCCGATCCGCGCAAAATCGCCGCGATCATGTCGCGCATTTCTCATGGACTTTCCGGCGCTTCCGTCACCTTCTCCCCCGCTCGGGCGAAGCGGCGCGAAGGAGTGCCCGTCAAACATTTGTTCACGGAAGGGCGCGCGGCGGGAACGGTC
>JBOGLY010000508.1:0-2089 GCA_050746425.1 Acidobacteriaceae bacterium | reverse complement strand
CTACCAATCTAAACCCATGGTGCACAGGGGAGGATTCGAACCTCCGTAGCTCGCAAGGAGCGGCAGATTTACAGTCTGCTGCCATTAACCGCTCGGCCACCTGTGCACAACTTCATTCTCTCGCATCCGCGCCCGGTATGCGCGTGAAAAGACACCTCTGCCAAACCAGCCATTGCAATTTTCGATGCGAACTTGTCGGGCAGGAGGAGCGGCTGCGAGAAGCGGAATCAAAACTTGTCTTTGAAGTCTGTCTTCTGGTCCGGAGCGAACAGCTAAAAACTGCTTTTCTGGAGCTGGCGAAGGGATTTGAACCCCCGACCCTCTGATTACAAATCAGATGCTCTACCAGCTGAGCTACGCCAGCCCTGAAGCCAAACTTCCGAAGCGAAAACGCAGGATTCTTTACCCTTGACGCGCAAGTCCAAAAATATCATGCTGTCCCGGACATCGCAACCTGCATCGGCCAAGTGAGTTCAGTGCCGGTTGCCAGTGTGGGTTCATTGCTCGGGTGCCCCGGGTCTCGATTCTGAGAACTGGGATTATCCGCTGCTCAAATCCTCCGCTTCTTCGCAATATGCTCTTCCACCTCGCACCGAGCGCGTTCCAGCGCCTGTTCCACCGCAAGCCGCACCGCTTCCAGATCACCGCTCTCCGTCGCGCCCGCCATATCGGACGACACACGCACCGGCGACTGCCACCCAATCACGATGGTCGAAAACGGTTTGGGAATTAGGAACCGGTCCCACGACCGCAACTCCCAGGCGCGATCGGGCGCCGCATAAAAAATGCCGACTCCTCCGCCGATCTGCTGCGCCAGCTTCACGCCTCCCGGCTTGGCTTTGTATGCCGGTCCGCGCGGCCCGTCGCTGGTGAACGCGGCATAATTGCAGCGCGTCCCATTCGCGCCATCGAGCGCCCTCTGCATTCCCAGCAGTCCGGCAGCGCCGCCGCGAGAGCTCGACCCACGTACTGGCGTGTAGCCGACGCGCTGGATCATGGCCGCAATCAGCTCGCCGTCAAAACTCGGGCTGATCAGGATGGCGATGTTGCGCTTGCGGAAGTGGTAGGCAATTGAAAGCAGTGAGCGATGCCAAAGGCAGTACACCCGCGTCTCAGGATTTTGGTCGGCATGTCTGCCAGCCTCGCCAATGTCCTCAAACCGCAGCGTCGCTCCCAGCAGCCGAAACACAATCGCGCCCACCGGCGGCAGCACCGCCAGCGCCATCCGTCGCTTCCAATTGTGCTTGTGCGCCACCCAACCATTCTAGAGTGAGCGGTCGAGGCTCACTCTGTTCGATAAACGTCTCTGCTTATCGCGGCCCGAAAAACAAGGATCGAAACGGATTGCCTTATAATCCTATTTGACGATGGTCGATTCCTATCTGCACCCGCAAGCGCGCTCCGGCGCAGCCCATCCTTCCGTTTCTCGACGCAGAACTGCTTCCAGCCAGCAACATGGGCCTAAGGCGACCAGGATTCGCTCGACAACGGTATTGTGCGTTCGCCGCAACGACCGCGTGGTCATGGCCGCGGACGGTCAGGTCACTCTGGGCGAAAGCGTCATTAAGCACACGGCCAAGAAGATTCGCCGTTTATATCAGGAAAAAGTGCTGGCCGGGTTTGCCGGATCGACCGCGGACGCTTTTTCGTTATTCAGCCGGTTTGAGGCCAAGCTGGAGCAATATGCGGGCAATCTGGGCCGCTCCGCGGTGGAGCTGGCGAAGGATTGGCGCACCGACAAGATGCTGCGCAATCTGGAGGCACTCCTGATCGTCTCGGATTTGCAGCAGACGTATTTGATCAGCGGCGCAGGCGATGTAATCGAGCCGGATGAAGGCATTACGGCGATCGGCAGTGGCGGCTCCTATGCGTTGGCGGCTGCGCGAGCGCTGTACCAGAACACCGAGCTTTCGGCACGCGAGATTGCGGAAAAATCCCTGCGCATCGCCGGGCAAATCTGCATCTACACCAACGATCAAATCACGATAGAAGAACTGTAGGCCGATTTGGCCGCGGCCCAGGTCGCATTGGCGCAGGACGAGGAGTGAACATGGCCATTTATTTACCTGGAGTGGAAGAAGACCAGGCG
>JBOGLY010000507.1:0-2161 GCA_050746425.1 Acidobacteriaceae bacterium | reverse complement strand
CTACTTCGGCGCACTTGTATTGTTCCTCTGGACAATGTTTCGGGGCTCTGCCCGGGTTGATTGCGAGGATTAGACCGGTTTTCCTGTTAATGTGAGGTGGCGAGAAACCGTTCTGTGCATCCGTTCTTTAAGGAACGGATGCGTAAATCTCATTCCGTTGCCGTACACCTACAGGAAAACCGGTCTAGCGCTCCGGCCGCCGCGCAATCCGCCGGTTCCCATCCCCCGGCGTACCGCCTTACAATGTGGTCATGGTACTGCTCGACGCGCCAAGGTACGACCCGCGCAAGGCCCGCATCCGCCGCAACGTCATTATCGGCATCCTGATCGCCATTCCAATCATCGCGTTCTTCACCTGGTATTTGTGGAACATGCCCGAGGAGCATCGCGTCAATCAGTTCTTTCACGCGATTGAGAACAAAAACTACTCGCGCGCTTTCGCTCTTTGGAACAGCGATCCAGATTGGCGGCAGCATACCGATCGCTACAAGCTATATCCCTTCAAGCAGTTCATGTCGGACTGGGGTCCGAGCGGCGACTATGGGGCCATCAAGAAGGCGAAAATAGTGGTCACCAAAGAATACGGCAGCGGAGTGGTAATCGGAGTTCGCGTCAACGACAATCCTAAGACGCTGTTTCTCTGGGTGGAGCGAAAAAGCAAAACCATCGGGTTTTCCCCGGTAGAACTGCGCTTCTAGAGCATTGCTAGTGTCGGGAAAAATCTATTTTGACAGCCGCAGCATCACCACCCCATGACGCGGCACCACGGCGGTGTAAGAATCGCGCAACGTCCCCAGGTCCTTGTGCGACCACAAGTCGCGCGCATGTACTGGGCCGTCGAACCCAACGGCCCTCAAGCGCACTGTAATCGGATAATCTGATTCGCTCCGGTTGAAAAGCGCAACCGCCTTGGCTCCGCCCGCCAACGGCTTCATCCACACCTCAAACGGGCCAATGGCGCTGACCCGGTTGCCCTGGATTCCGAGCTGGTCCTGATCGACGGCGATCACGTCCTTGTTCATTAATATGCTTTTCGTGCTCTCATCCATTTTGCTCAGATCGTTTCCGGCCAGCAATGGTGCAGCCAGCATGGCCCACAGGCTCATATGCGTGCGGTACTCATCCGGAGTCATGCCGCCGTTGCCGACTTCCAGCATGTCAGGATCGTTCCAGTGGCCGCGTCCAGCGTATTTTCCCAGACCCGCCTGCGCGAATCCGATGACCGACATTCGGTCGTAGTTGTCCTTGATGTCGCCCGTCGTGCGCCACAGATTTCCGCCGACCTTCGGTCCCCAGTTCCATACCGCATCCAAACCATACTGGCACAGGCTGAATACGATGGGCCGATGCGTGTTCAGAAGAGCCTGATGCATTTTTTCGTATGCCGCCTGCATCATCTGCCACTGCTTTTTCTGGTCGCCCGGCGCTTCCTTTTTCATGATGCCGTTGAAGCTGCACAAGTCGTACTTTAAATAGTCGATGCCCCATTTCGCATAGGTGTTCGCGTCCTGCTGCTCATGTCCATAGCTGCCCGGGTATCCGGCGCACGTCTTCGGCCCGGGTGACGAATATATGCCCAGCTTCAGGCCTTTCGAGTGGATATAATCCGCCAGCGCTTTCATATCTGGAAATTTGCTGTTGGACTGGATGTTTCCCTGGGCATCGCGCTGACCTTCCCAGGTGTCGTCGATGTTCACGTAGATGTATCCCGCATCGCGCATTCCGCTTGCAACCATGGCATCGGCCGCGGCCCGCACATCGGCGTCGTTCACGCTGTCCGCAAAATGGTTCCAGCTATTCCATCCCATCGGCGGCGTGGCTGCCAGGGATTGTGTTTGTGCCGACGCCGCAGGTCCCGTAAGCACGAAACCTGCAGTTCCAGCGATTAGCAAAGCAACCAGTCCGAAATGACCGCGAATACGCATCCTGTCCTCCACCTATCAATTCAATTCAAGCAAGTGC
Source organism: Acidobacteriaceae bacterium (assembly GCA_050746425.1). Taxonomy (GTDB): domain Bacteria; phylum Acidobacteriota; class Terriglobia; order Terriglobales; family Acidobacteriaceae; genus JAKAAZ01. Next base: position 199 of record JBOGLY010000507.1, on the reverse strand, counting down.
CAATCCTTGACTATCACCGGGATTCAAATCGCGCTTGTTCCCGCTGCGCCATCCAATTGCAAATTGCATTCAAGTCCGCCACCGGCGTTTGAGTGTACGGCATCGTGTGCATGTATGTCGGCGGACCGAATTCCGGAGTCAGCGTGGAAACATCGCGGCCACTCTTCTCCTGCGCCTCCCATATCTGCCGCCACCATTC
>JBOGLY010000506.1:0-2184 GCA_050746425.1 Acidobacteriaceae bacterium | reverse complement strand
TTTCAACGGCTATCGGCCGCAGTTCTATTTCCGCACCACGGACGTGACCGGGGTGGCCAAGCTGCCGGAGGGCACGGAGATGGTGATGCCGGGGGACAATGTGGCGCTGGAGATCGAACTGATTACTCCGGTGGCCATGGAGAAGGGCTTGCGGTTTGCGATTCGCGAAGGCGGCCGAACAGTCGGCGCCGGCGCGATCGCCGAGATATTGAAGTAACGGGAAATGCCCAGGGCTTAGCGAAAGGCCGGCGGGCGAGGTGATTCGACGAATGGACAACGTCAACGGACTCGAATTCGCCCGCGAGTGGGAGGCGGCGTGGAATCGACGAGACGTGGAAGCGGTGTTGCAGCATTTCCATGAGCATGCAATTTTCACATCGCCGATTGCAAAGGATATCGGTTTCGCCGCTGACGGCATTGTGCGCGGGAAGGATGCTATCCGGCGCTATTGGACAGCGGGACTGGCCCAGAATCCAGAGATTCACTTCCAGGTCAGGAAGGTCTATCAAGGCATCAATACGCTTGTCATTGTGTTCAGCAATCGGCAAGGGATCGATCGTGCAGAGGTCCTCACTTTCAAGAACGGTCTCGTGATCGAGGGACACGGAACGCTGGTGGCGGAATAATGGACGGCCTCGCGTTCCCCTCGTTGGGTTGCCACCGGATTGCTGGATGCCGGGAAATTTGGATGAAATTCAGGTAGGATAAAGGGATGCGCGAAATCATCACATTGCAATGTCCAGAGTGTAAAGAGCGGAACTATTCCACGACGAAGAACAAGAAGAAGACCACAGCGCGGCTGGAGTTTTCAAAGTTCTGCAATCGTTGCCGCAAACATACGGCCCACAAGGAAACCAAGTAGGCGCAGCGGCTCGCGTAATGTAGGGGCGTAAGCTCAACGGTTAAACTGCTGGTCTCCAAAACCGGACTTGGGGGTTCGAATCCCTCCGCCCCTGCCATTCTTTATTGGACTGGCCCGCTGTGGCGGGCGATTGCAATTGCGGCGGTATCCAGGCCATCCGTTGGGGAGTCGCGGACTTGAACAAGAAGGAAACAAGCATGGCAAAGGCAATTGCAGTAACTGAAACGCAGACAACGCCGCAGTGGCGGCAGCAGCCCGAACGGTTCTGGAATTTTCTGAAAGAAGTTCGCGCAGAGCTGCCCAAAGTGGTGGTGCCGTCGCGCCGGGAAGTCCGGTCGACAACGACAGTGGTCATCATTACCGTTTTCTTGTTCGCCGCGTATTTCTACGTGGTGGACGCCATTTTCGGTCGAATGATGCAGACGATTCTGGGCTGGCTGACGCGCTAGAGAAGTGCCCGGTTGCATAGCGTCGGAAGGTGAGATGGATGGCAGAAGAAACCAAAATTGAAGCGCAACAGGCGTCCGCCGAGACGCAACCGGAACTGGCGCCTCCCGTCAACGAACGCTTTCGCTGGTACATTATCCATGCGTATTCGGGGTTTGAGCGCAAGGTGCGCGAATCGATCGAGAGCCGCGTCCAGGCATACGGGCTGCACGACCGCATCGGTCGCATCATGGTCCCGACCGAGCCCGTGACAGAGATTCGCAACAACAAAAAGTACACCATTGAGCGGGTTTTCCTGCCTGGCTACGTGCTGGTCGAGATGGATCTCGACAATGAAATCTGGCATCTGGTAAAGAACACGCCGCGGGTGACTGGATTTTTAGGCACAGGCGACAAACCGGTTGCACTGACTGAGGAAGAGATCAGCTCGATCGTCTTCCGGTCGGATGTTTCGAAAGACAAGCCGCGAATGAAGGTGAAGTTTGAGAAGAATGAATCCGTAAAGATCACCGAAGGACCGTTCGCCAACTTCAATGGCGTTGTGGATGAAGTGAACGAAGACCGTGAAACCTTGAAAGTGATGGTGACAATCTTCGGGCGCTCGACGCCGGTGGAATTGGAATTCAGCAAAGTGGAAAAAATTGCATAAAGGATCGTAAGAAATGCCTCCAGTTAAAAAAGTTCAGACGCAGGTAAAGTTGCAGATCGTCGCCGCCAAGGCGACTCCAGCGCCCCCGGTCGGTCCAGCCTTGGGCCAGGCGCAGGTCAACATCATGGAATTCTGCAAGCAATTCAACGCGCGCACCCAGACCCCCGACATGGCGGGCCTCGTGATCCCGGTTGTCATCACCGTCTACACCGACCGCAGCTTCACC
>JBOGLY010000505.1:0-2228 GCA_050746425.1 Acidobacteriaceae bacterium | reverse complement strand
ACCTGGTCTTCCTCGCACGCTGGCCCGGTCAGCAGAAAATCGAGATCGCCAACCGTCTCGCGACCGCGGCGCAAAGAACCTGCGGGTGTCACGCGTTCCACGCCAGGGAAGCCGCGGAGGTAATCTGAGAGCTTCTCCGCCGCCTGCTCGGCCACGTCCAAATGGAACCTGCCGATATTCTTGCGATGTTCGGCGATGCCTTGCAGCAGTTTGGCAATCTGCTTGGGCCCGCAGCGCGGCAGGTTGTCGAGGCGCCCTTCGCGGCACGCGGATTCCAGTTCGTCAACGCTGGAAATCTGGGCCGCATCCCAGAAAAGCGCGACAGTTTTCGGCCCCATGCCGGGCAGCCGCAACAGCTCCAGCATCGAAGGCTTATAGCGGGCCAGCAATTCCTGGTGCAGCCCCAGCGAACCGGTCTGTTCCAATTCGACGATGTTCGCCGCCATTCCTTTGCCGATGCCGGGAAGTTCCAGCAATTTCTTCGGCTCCCCCGCTAACGCACCGACAGAAATCGTGGTCGATTCCACCACCTCCGCGGCGCGCCGGTAGGATCGAATGCGAAACGAATCCGCCGCGCTGACTTCCAGAAGATCGGCAGTCTCAAAAAGTATCTGGGCTATCTGGCGGTTTTCCATGGCGATAGAGCGGGTGGGAATTCACAATCCCTGGAAGGCATCATCGCACCACGAGCGAAAAATGAAAACTCGATGGAAAGGCGGGACGAGGGGAGTGGGGACCGAACGTGACCACACGAACGGCATTGCCTGAATTGTGTTGCATGCGACAGAGGACCGTTGCACCCGCACGAGCTCAAGCATTGCAAAATCTCAAAGGGAGTTTGCGGTGCTTGCTCGATCAGCGTTCAGAGGCTTGCATTTCGTCTTGCAGCCGCGTTACCTGGTCAGCCTGCGGCCCTTTGTCTCCCTGAACGATGTCAAATTCCACCGGGTCGCCTTCTTTCAGGCTCTTGTAACCCTCGGTTTGAATCGCCGTGTAATGCACGAACACATCGGGACCGTCGTCACGCCCGATGAATCCGAAGCCCTTTGCGTTATTGAACCATTTCACTTTGCCTTTATGCTGAGACACGGAACACGCACCTTCTTATCTACAGATCGGAAACCGCGAGGGGATCCTGCCGATATAGACGCGGGACGGGGGAAATTGTTATGCAGGCGTTGGGAGAAATAAATCCGCGAAGTAAAGACACCGTGTGCAAAAAATATAAGATGCTGAACCCGCTATTGTTGCGCAGGGGGGCTGGCACGGCGCAATAGTTGACAAACTGGATTCTCTGGCCATTTGGGGCCGAACAGATTCGACTACAGCGTACCGGCGGCGCGGCGGCGCACATACATCAGAATTGCAACGATGGATTTGGCGTCGATAATTTTTCCGCTCTCCACCCACTGCAACGCCTGCGACAGCGGAATCTGCCGGTGCTGAATGTATTCGTCTTCATCCGGCGCGGACTCCCCACAGCTCAACCCCTCTGCCAGGTAGACCTGCATCCATTCGCCCAGAAAGCCAGGACTCACATAGAACCGCGCGAGCTTCGTCCAGCGCTTCGCGATGTAACCTGTCTCTTCCAGCAACTCGCGTTTCGCGCCGGGAAGCGTCGCTTCTTCAGGCTCCTTGCGTCCAGCCGGAATCTCCCACATGTACTGTCCGGCGGCATGACGGTACTGGCGCTCGACGACGACCAACGGATCGATTGCGTTCTTTGAGTCGTCCACGGCGAGTATCACCACCGAACCGGAATGCCGGATGACATCGCGCCGGGCTGTTTCCCCCTCCGGTTCGCGCACGTAGTCCGTGTACACATCGAACAGCGGCCCATGATAGGCGAGTTTGGATGAGATCAGTTCAACCTTGTTCGCGCGACCGCCGTGAAGCGCTGCGCTGCGGCCGCCGTTTTTGGATATGGCGGATTTAGAAACTGATGGAGCGGGTTTTTTCGACGCTGAACCGTTCTTCAGGATGCCCCGATTCCTTGCGCTTTTTGTCGACGCGCGCTTTTCTTTTTCTTTCAGTTTCAATGTTGTTTTCCGCCCAGATCGCATCCAGTTCCTTTCATGTGTCCCACCTGCGACCATAAATCAAACTTATCCGCATGACAAAACACGATGGAGCAAATGGATCACGAGTTTCACCCGGACATCTATTTCTCGCATATTTTGTTTTTCCGGCCGTCGATTTCGGCGAAAGTCATGTTGGCGGCAGGATGC
>JBOGLY010000504.1:0-2236 GCA_050746425.1 Acidobacteriaceae bacterium | reverse complement strand
GACTGGGAAGAATCTCCGCAAGAATAGCATCCGGGTCCTCCGAGCGCGGATTGTCACTGGTCACCACGACAAAATCGCTTCCCTCGCCAGCCGCCAGCCCCATGCGAGGACGCTTGCCGCGGTCGCGATCTCCGCCGCATCCAAACACTGTGATCACGCGGCCATTTCGCGTGACCGCCAACTGCCGCGCCAGCCGCGTCACGTTGGTCAGCGCGTCGTCCGTATGCGCGTAATCGACCACAACTGTAAATGGTTGGCCGCAGTCTACGGTCTGGAATCGGCCTGGAACACAAGCGATCGTTTCGACGCCGCGTGCAATCTGGTCCAGCCTAAGTCCGCGTGCAGCCGCGGTGGCGGAAGCAGCCAGCAGATTCAGTACATTCACCGGCCCTGCCAGACGCGTGTGCAATTCAACCTCGCCCATTGGCGTTACCATTCGAAATTTCGTTCCATTCGCCGCCAGTCGAACATCAGCAGCGCGAAAATCTCCACGATCCAGGCCGAACTCGACCACTTCGCATCCCGCGGCACGCGCCAGCGGAATCAGCCGCCGTCCATAGTCGTCCTCTGCGTGGATCGCTGCTACGCATGGCGGCGCAGCGCCCACCCCAGTGAACATCTTTGACTTCGCTTCGAAATACGCCTCCATCGTGCCGTGATAATCCAGATGGTCCTGGGTCAGGTTGGTGAACACCGCCGCATCCCAATGCAGCCCCCACACGCGGCCCTGATCGAGCGCGTGCGAGGAAACTTCCATCACCGCCTCAGTCGCGCCCGCGGCAACGCCCTCCGCAAGCAACTGGAACAGATCGCGCGACTCCGGCGTGGTGTGAGGCGAGGGACGGATTTCCCGCGCCACGTGATATTCAATCGTGCCCACCAGCACGGAAGTTCTTCCGGCGCTACGCAGCATCGCGTCCAATAAATACGTCGTCGTCGTTTTGCCATTGGTGCCGGTGACGCCGCACAAATGCAGCTTTCGTTCAGGATGAGAAAAAAAGTTTGCGCTGATTCCCGCCAGCGCGCGGCGTCCGTGCTCTACCAGCGCAACGGCAAGCTGCGCGTGAGCAGCGCGCAACTCGCGCCAGACGGACTCCGAATCCGTTACGATTGCGACTGCGCCTTGGCCGAGCGCTTTGTCGACAAACCGATTGCCATCCGTCGTGCCGCCCTGCATGGCAACGAACAATGAGCCAGTTCCGACCTTGCGCGAATCGTACTCGATATCGCTGACCAGGGGATTTGATCCAGCGCGCTCGCGAATCCCCACTCCGCCTAGTATTTCGTCGAACTGCATAGATGGATTTGCGATCATGGCGAGTGATGAAAACGGCTCTTCTGCATTGAAGCATACTTGCGATTTCTTGCCGTGCCAGAAAACGCATTCGTAAGTCAAAGTTGTCATTCTGCGCGAAGCGAAGAATCCGTGCTATTACTTTTAGGAAGCGCGGAGCTCTTTTGTTCGCCCGTACATGACGCTTTGGGTTCTACGGATGAAAGCGCACCACAACCGTCGTACCCTCTGGCACTCGCGTTCCAGCCACAGGAGCCTGCGCGGACGCAACTCCGCTGCCATAAACACGAACATTCAGTCCCAGGCTCGCCGCCGTGACCACCACATCGCGCATCGGCTTGCCGACAAAACCGGGCACCGTGACCGGCGCGCCTGCTCCCACAGTTACAGGCGCAGAACTGGCCGCGTCAAATGAAGGAGAAGATTTCGCGGAAATGTCCTTTGTTTGCGCCGAGGGGATTGAGCCGGCGCTTTCACTTAGCGCAGACGATGCACTTCCATCGCTCGGTCCCTCCCTATCCTGCTTTTCTCCTGGAGCCGCAGGCGGCGCATCCGACGAGGGCTGCAGGTACGCACGCGCCTCCTCCGCCTCCGCGCTTGTCGACTGCGATTGCGAGGAGCGCAGCGGATCGTCTGCCGGCAGATGGTTGACCTCGGCGAACAATGCGCTCAAATCAACCTGGGGCTGCGAGTCTCCTCCTGTATTGTCGAGGGCGGTCTTGCGTTGTTGTGCAAACAGCTTCGCAGGTTTCAATGGCATGTCGTGGGGCACGCCGAGATATTCCAGCACATTCTGCGCCAGTTCCTGAAAAACCGGCGCGCTGGCCTGCGTCCCATAATGAAAGCGGTACGCGGGAGAGTCCATGACCACCACAATTGAAAGTGCCGGGTCGTTAACGGGCGCGAATCCAGCAAACGACGCGATGTAGTTCGTCTTTGAGT
>JBOGLY010000503.1:0-2237 GCA_050746425.1 Acidobacteriaceae bacterium | reverse complement strand
CTCTCCGACTGTAGGGTGTATTGGTACATGGCAGCGCTCGATCGTCCACCGATGCGCAGGTCTTGCGCCGCCTGTAGAAATGCCGATGCTGCAGGAAGCCGGTTCAGCTTTGGTCGCAGCCGGGCGATGATCTGCGCCGCGCTTACTTTGCGCACGTTCAGCGGCTTCAGCGCGATGTAAATGAAACCTCCATTCCCGGACCCGACGTATGCATTCACGTTAGCAACTGCGGGATCAGCCTTGATCACCCGAACCAGTTCCTTGATGGAATTGTTCATCACCGCAAACGAAGCATCCTGCGGGCCTTGAACGCCGCCGACAATCGATCCCGTGTCCTGCTGTGGGAAAAATCCCTTCGGAATTTTAACGATCACCGCGACATTTAATGCGATCACCAGCAACAGCACGATCAACGTCAGAAACGGATTGTCCAGCACCCAGGTGAGCGAATGGCGATAGCCCGACAGCAGCCCCTCGAAGAACCTCTCGCTGGTCCGATACATGGTCCCGTGTTTCTCCACCTTGTGCGTCTTCAGGATGTACGCGCACATCATGGGCGTGGTGGTCAGCGAGATGACCATCGAAATCACAATGGCGGTGGAAAGAGTGACCGCGAATTCGCGAAACAATCGCCCGACAATTCCGCCCATCAACAAAATCGGGATGAACACCGCAATTAGCGACATGCTAATCGTGAAAATTGTCGGTCCTATCTCCCGCGATCCTTTCAACGCAGCGGCAAACGGGGCCATCCCTTGCTCCAGATGCCGGGAAATATTTTCCATCACCACAATCGCGTCATCCACTACGAATCCAGTGGAGATCGTCAATGCCATCAGCGAAAGATTGTCCAGGCTATACCCGAACACATACATCACCGCAAACGTGCCAATCAGCGACACCGGCACAGCCACCGTCGGGATCAACGTCGAATGCCAGTTGCGCAGAAAAACGAAAACCACCAGGATCACCAGCAGCACGGAAATCAGCAGCGTCTGTTCGACATTGCTGACTGAGGCCCGGATGGTCGTCGTCCGGTCCAGAACTACTGTTGTCTTGATGCCTTGCGGAAGCACTGATTGCAGAAAGGGAAGCTGGCTGCGGATCAGATCGTTGGTCGCGATAATGTTCGCGCCCGGCTGACGGAAAATGATTACAGTCACGGATGGAACGCCATTCAGATAGCCGGCATTGCGAATGTTTTGCGCCGAGTCGATCACCTCCGCAACATCGGACAGACGCACCGCCTGGCCGTTGTGATAGCCGACGATCAACGGCCTGTATTCGGCTGCCTTTGAGATTTGATCGTTATCGAGAATGTCCGCCGTCACCGCGCCGTTAGAAAGCTGTCCCTTTGCAAGGTCCGAATTCTGCAGGCTCAAAACTGAACGCACGTCGCCCAGCGTAAGTCCGTAACTGTTCAACTGAGTCGGGTTCACCTCCACCCGCACCGCCGGCAGCGAAGCTCCGCCAACCACCACCTCGCCCACTCCCTCTATCTGGGAGAGCTTCTGCTCCATCACCGTGGAGGCTTCGTCGTACATCTTTTCCTTGTCGTACTTGTCCGAGGTCAGCCCAAGAATCATGATCGGCGCATCGGCAGGATTCGATTTGCGCCACGTCGGATTGGACGGAAGGTTTGCGGGCAGATAGGTGCGCGCCGAGTCGATTGCCGCTTGCACATCTCGCCCCGCGCCGTCGATGTTTCGGTTCAGGTCGAATTGCAGCGTGATCGAAGTGCTGCCAAGCTGGCTCGAGGAAGTCATCTCCGTAATCCCGGCGATGTGTCCCAGTTGGCGCTCCAGCGGCGTTGCCACCGATGACGCCATGATTTGCGCGCTCGCCCCTGGCAGTCCCGCCCGCACCACGATGGTTGGAAACTCGATTTGAGGCAGCGGTGAAACCGGCAGAACGGTGAACGCAATCGCTCCGGCAATTGCAATCGCCACTGTCAATAACGTGGTCGCGACCGGTCGCCGGATGAATGGTTCCGAAAGATTCATGCCGTCTCCGTCCGCGGCTCATTTTCCGTTGGCCGGGGGCGCGCAAAACGATGCGCCAGGTTGTCGAAGAATATGTAAATTACCGGCGTCGTGTACAGAGTCAACGCTTGGCTCAACAACAATCCACCCACCATCGCGATGCCCAGCGGCCGCCGGATCTCCGATCCATAGCCGTGGCCAAAAGCCAATGGGATTCCCGCCAGCAGCGCCGCCATCGTTGTCATCATGATGGGT
>JBOGLY010000502.1:0-2271 GCA_050746425.1 Acidobacteriaceae bacterium | reverse complement strand
GTACCAATGTGGTACGGGCACCCACGATCCGCGTCCGTAGAGTACGCGTTGCGCGAGCTCCCGTGAAAGCGGGCTGACCGCCAGCGTGTCGGATGCCCACATCTTCCGGTTGTAAGCTTTGAAAGCCGTCCAATCGGCGGGAAGTTCGCTGCTCGGGATTCCAAACAGCATCGCCAGTGACTTGCTCTCGTCGTAATAAGCTTCTTTTTCGGCAGCGGAAAGCGGCGGCAAAGCGCTGTCGTATGCAATGGTCGCGCTTTCGACCAGGGTGGCAAACACCCAGCGCAGCGCGTCGATTTCGTTGGCTTGATAATGCGAGCCGCGCGGGAATGCCCCAACAGATGCGGGGACCTCGCCTTGAATGCGGGTATGCAATTCATAGAGCGATCGCGCTGCGGCGAGCGCCTGTTGCAGGGTGCCAAAGATGGCGGTGAAGACGATCTTGAAGGTGTTATGGAACCGCGCCAACGGGTCCGAGCGCAGATTGGAATGCTGATCGAGCGCCGCCGCCACCCAGGGATGCGCCAACTGCAACAGAGAGGCTCTGCCAGCGCCAAGGAACAAGGCCGATTCGCGATCGATCTTCCAACTGATGGAAGATCGTCCGAAAATACCGGATTTTGGATCTGAGACGCGGGCTGCGACCGTGGCCCAAAGCTGGTCGATGTCGGCCCGCGATACCGGCGTGAAGGTACGTTCCATATATCCATTAGTTTCCAGGAAACGCCATCGATCCTTCGTAATCTGCGAGCAATGCTTTCGACATGCAAAAATCAAACTTTCGGAAGTATCTATGAATTTCGCTGGAACTGTTGTGTCCGGCTTCGCGTAACTCTAAATTGATGGAACGACTATATAGCTGGCCGTGGGTTGAAGGGCAGGTTGCGCAGACCATTGGGGTCTGGAACGACGGCGCTGGGCAGACGGCGCTGGGCGGCCCGCAGTACTGTGTACAAGAACAACAGAAGCGTGAGGACGCATACGACGAAGCTCTGCAAGCGGTTGAGCGGGAGGTCAGGCGAACTCCTCGAAGCAACGCGGATAGGCTGCAAACACAGGATCAAATCACAGCCGCGTTCGCGCGATTTTCGGCGACCGCACTAAGCCTGGAGAAGGATGCGACCGATGTGTTGACGCACGAATTTCTGCCGGTGGGCACGAAACTTGCCCGTTGGGCTCGGCGGTTCGATCCCACCTTAAGCATGGCGGACATTGTTCAGGCGTGTCACAATGCCTGGACGGCGTGCGGGTTACAACCACTGCTGGGCGATCGTATGGGAATCACGCCGTCGATCCTCGGCTACAGTCTCTTATATCCATATAGCGACAATTATCTGGATCGAGTGGATGTTTCTGCTGCGACGAAGTTGCGATTCAGCGAGCGCTTTCGGGACCGGCTGCGCGGCGATGCGCTGCTCGCGCAGGATGATCGCGAGAATGCGATCTGGAATTTAGTCGGCTTGATCGAGGAGCAATATCCACGTCCGAACTATCCCGAGGTCTTCGATTGTCTGCTCGCAATCCATCGGGCGCAGGAGGAGAGCATAGCCCAACTTGGCAGTTGCGAGAATTGGGATGACGCCGAGCTATTGGCAATGAGCTGCGCGAAGGGTGGCAGCTCTGTGATGGCGGATGCGTGCATGTCCCATGGATCGTTGAGCGCACAGGAGAGCCAATTTTCATTCGCTTGGGGCGTGCTGCTGCAGTTGGGAGATGATTTGCAGGACGTGCGCGCGGACATTGATCGCGGTTCGGTCACGCTATTCACTCGTGTGGCTACGCTCGGCAAGCCCCTGGATTCCCTTGTGCTGCAACTGCTAAGTTTCAGCGACAAAGTTGGAGCGCTGATGGATGAGTTGCCCGAGGGTCCGCCGATGCTGAAACAATTGCTACGGATGAGCTGGCGATCGCTGATTATAGGCGCGATTGCGGAATCGCACGAATTCTTTTCGCGGGAGTTTGTTCAGGAAGCGGAACAGTGCTCGCCGTTTCGCTATGGATTTCTAAGGGCGCGGAACAAAAGGCTGGCGAGACGGCAAGGCCTGTACGCGACCATTTTCGAAGCGTTTCTGGAGGCGCCAGACGATGACGAAGGCGACCTGCCTCTGCCGGACAATCGAAAGGCACCATGGCTTGAGGCTGAATTAGGCTTTTCTCCAATGTGAAGCAGATTTGCCGGTATAATCCTCCGAAAAGACCACAATGCCCGAAGCAACCGCACTCGAGGAATCGCGATTCAATGCGGTGTCGAATGGTGTGCCGGCGCTGGGC
>JBOGLY010000501.1:0-2302 GCA_050746425.1 Acidobacteriaceae bacterium | reverse complement strand
AGCTGGGACAGTTCCCGGGATTTTCTGGATCGGACCATAAAGGACTTCAGTCTTCAACGAACTTCATTGCCAACTTTGCTCGCTCACAGCACTGCCTCGCAAACCATCGACAGAAGCGATATTTCCGTTGCGCTCCATCGGCCCGACGCGGAGTGCAATAGGTTCTGGCGGACATTTCGCACGGCACATCAATAAGTGTCCGGTCAGGCGGCGGGCCGAACGAGTCTGTAACTTCGATTCATTCCGGCAATCGAAGGTTTCTCCAGGCAAACAGGAAGCGGGCGCTCGCTGACGAAGAGCGCGGGCTCTGAGAGCCTGTTGCCAGCATTGACCACATCCCACTCTCAATCCGCTTTTAATGAGTCTTTTTGGGCTGAAATGACATCCTAGCTTCCGTGGGGCCGCAGGCCCGAGAACGGAACGCCGGAGGGATGAGTTGAAATCAGCAAAAACCGTATGGATGCGCCCAATCCTTTGTTCGACGATCGCCGCGTTAATCGCGCTGACGTCGGCTCCTTCGATGGCTGCTCAAGACCAGAATTTTCACGACGCTCCCGCATCGTCAGCCAGGATGAATGATCCCTTCTCTGGGCTGCAGAATGCCAAAGCTGGACAAAAGCTGTACCGGCAGAATTGCGCGAGTTGTCATGGCAACAATGCTGAGGGCACCGGCAACATCCCTTCCCTTGCCAGCGGTGCGACCCAGGCGGCCAGGCCCGGCGAGATTTTCTGGTTCATTACCCGCGGCGATATAAGCAATGGAATGCCGGCCTGGGCAAACCTGCCAGCCAAGCAGCGCTGGGAGATCGTGACCTACCTGAAAAATTTGCACAATCCAAATTCAGCGAGCCTGGCAGGCACCGGCACCGATGAGACATCCAGCACAGGAAAGGTAACTGCGCCGCCTCCAAAGCCGCCATTCACTGATTTCCGATTTGAGAAGCCCGGGACCTTTCGCAAAATTACCGTTGCAAACCTGCCCGCGCCGTTCGCCACGCCGTCGGCCGGCAATGGGCCACGGATCGTTCCTCGTCCGGCAAATGTGTGGCCGCAGGCTCCCAGGGGCTTCAAGGTGGAACAATATGCGACCGGCCTCGACAATCCCCGGCTGATCCGTACCGCCCCGAACGGCGATTTTTTCGTGGCTGAAACGGGCAAGGGCGACATCATGATCTTCCGCGGAATCTCGCGCGATGGGAAGCCCGAGAAGACCAGCGTTTTTGCCAGCGGGCTGAACAAGCCATTCGGCATTGCGTTTTATCCTCCGGGAGCGAACCCGAAATGGATCTACGTCGGCGATACGAACGCCGTGCTGCGGTTCCCTTATAAGAACGGAGACCTGAAGGCGAGCGGACCTTCGCAGCACCTCGCGGATTTGCCCTCAGACGGCAGGGGGCATATCACCCGCGACATTCGATTCTCTCTCGACGGAAAAACCATGTTCGTCTCCGTTGGCTCCGGCTCGAACATCAACGATCCTGATACGCACCCGGAGGAGAAAGACCGCGCCGATATTCTCGCGTTCAAACCTGACGGTTCGGACATGCACATCTACGCCTATGGAATTCGTAATCCAGTGGGCCTCGCGATCAATCCCAAGACCGGCCAATTGTGGTGTTCTGTAAATGAGCGCGATGGCCTGGGCGACAATCTTGTGCCGGATTACATCACTCATGTCCAAAAGGGCGGTTTCTATGGCTGGCCCTGGTGGTATATGGGCAGCCACCAAGATCCCAGGCTCGCGGGAAAGCATCCGGAATTGAAGAACAAGGCGATCGTTCCCGATGTGCTGCTGCAACCGCATAGCGCTTCATTGGAGATGACGTTCTACGACGGCAAGCAGTTCCCGAAGCAGTATTGGGGCGACATCTTCGCCGCGGAACACGGCTCCTGGAACAAAGCAATTCGAGCTGGATATGAAGTGATTCGCGTCCCGCTGCACCAGACAGGCCACGCCACCGGAGAATACGAGGACTTCATCACCGGATTCGTGCTGCCCGATGGCAATGCATGGGGCCGTCCCGTGGGCGTTGCGGTTGCGCCCGACGGCTCACTAATGGTGACCGACGACGGTTCCAATTCAATCTGGCGAGTCGTTTATACCGGCAAATAGCGCAGTGGGAAGGCAACTGGACAACGCACGATGCGCGCCGCGTCTGGGTTGAGCAGTTGAAAAAGATTGGAGGCGCGGGTCGGGATCGAACCGACGCATAAAGGTTTTGCAGACCTCTCCCTTACCACTTGGGTACCGCGCCCTGGCGAGAATGAAATGCGAACCGCGGCTGCTGGCATAGGATGGTTG
>JBOGLY010000500.1:0-2323 GCA_050746425.1 Acidobacteriaceae bacterium | reverse complement strand
GTCCTGGTAGTGGTGGAGATGATGACGGGTATCGCTGGATCGAAATTTTGCAGCAGTTCGATCAGACGGCTTGCCGCGATGACTTCGCCTACAGAAACCGCGTGAACCCAGATTGTCGAACGCTGCCCGATGAATTCGCGAAGTCCGGGCGAGACAAATCCCAACCGCTGGCCGAGGCCGTGGCGATATCGCCCGCTCCAGACCATGCGGAGCAGCCAATACGGCGAAGCGATAACGATGGCGGCCACAAGAGCGAAACTGTAGAACAGCATCATGGGTAGTAGAACTTGTTTCAAAAATGCTCAAATTATCAAGCTGTCATCCTGACCCTGAGCTTGCCGAAGGGGAAGGACCTCGCGTTTTGCCGGCGAACAGCAGGTTCCTCGACTTCGCTGCGCTCCGCTCGGAATGACAAATCTATTTTTGAAACACGCTGTAGTTTGTCGAGTGCGAGGGTCTAAAATCCCAGGTCTCAAAATCGAGACCCTGGGGCACCCAGGATTTCTCCGTGTCACTGGCGAAGAATCTTTCTATTACCTTACTCTTCGTGCAAGCATGCATCGCCATCTTCGCCAACCTTTACCATAGGAGAAGACGACAGAAATTCCTCAATGACACAGAGCGTCGCACGCATTCGTGTATTTGGCGCGGGTCTGGCTGGACCTGAGGCAGCGCTGCAAGCGGCACGCCGGGGCTGCAGCGTCGATTTGTACGAGATGCGTCCAGTGCGCTCGACAGAAGCCCATCAGACTGCGGACTTCGCGGAGCTGGTGTGCTCCAATTCACTAAAGTCGGAAAGCGAGAACACCGCTCCCTGGCTGTTGAAGCAGGAAATGCGTCGTGCGGCGTCGGCGCTGCTGCGGGCGGCGGACCTGACTGCCGTTCCCGCGGGCCATGCGCTGGCGGTGGATCGCGTGGAGTTTTCGCGACTTGTCGCCGAAGCGATTGCGGCTGAGCCACGCATCACTGTGCATCGCGAAGAAGTGACATCGCTCGATCCCGAAGATGGTTGGACAGTGGTGGCGTCCGGGCCGCTGACCTCTCCCGCGCTGTCAGATGCCATCGCTCAACTGACCGGCAGCGAGCATCTTGCGTTCTACGACTCCATCAGCCCGATTGTCGATGCTGAGTCAATCGACATGGGTCGCGTTTACATGGCAGCACGGTGGGACAAGGGCACCGCCGACTATATCAACTGTCCGTTGACACGGGACGAGTACGACCGTTTTTACGATGCACTGGTCACTGCGGAATCCGTGCAGGAAAAGGAATGGGAGAAGCTCACGTATTTTGAAGGTTGTCTGCCCATTGAAGAACTTGCACGTCGAGGCCGAGATACGCCGCGCTTTGGTCCAATGAAGCCGGTTGGCTTGCGCGATCCGCGAACCGGCAAGACGCCGTGGGCGGTGGTGCAATTGCGCTGCGAAAATCTGCGCGCGGATTCATATAATCTGGTTGGTTTTCAGAACCACTTGAAGTACAGCGAACAGGCACGCGTTTTTCGACTGATTCCGGGACTTGAGAACGCAAAATTCATGCGCTATGGCCAGATCCACCGCAACACCTACATCAACGCGCCGCAATTGCTGACGGAAACGTTGCAACTGCGCGGCCATCCGCAAATTTTATTCGCGGGACAAATCTCTGGCGTCGAAGGTTACACGGAATCGATCGCAACCGGTATGCTGACCGGCCTTTATGTGGCGGCGCTGGCGCGTGGCGAGAAGCCGGAGCCGGTTCCAAGAGCGACGGGCATGGGCTCGCTGGTGCATTACATCACCAACGCCGATCCAGCGCGCTTCCAGCCTGCAAACATAACTTTCGATTTGCTTGAGCCGCTGGAAGAAGAGTTGCGGCGCAATGTCCGCGATAAGCGCGAGCGTCACAAATTGCAATGCGAGCGTTCCCTGGCGCAATTTGACGCATGGTGGCAGCGCTTTTCTGGCCGCGCAATTGGCAACTCCATCTCCGTAGCGAGATCCGCGATCTGCCTTTGTCTACTGGCGTTATTTTTAAGTATTGCGGCGCCGCGTTCGTATGGTTGGGGAAGAGATGGCCACAAAATCATCAATCGAGTTGCAATGGAAACTCTGCCAGCGAACATGCCGGCTTTCCTGCGTACACCGAAGGCGCTCGAAGAGATCGTATATCTTGGGCCGGAGCCAGATCGATGGAGATCTTCCGCAGCGCCGGAGTTGAGCGTTGCCGCGGCCCCCGAGCATTTTATCGACCTCGAACTCGCCGATCTGGCGGCTCCCGATGGCTTGCCGTCGCGACGGTACGATTTCATTCGCGATTTGGGATTAGCTGCTCGGCGGCACTC
>JBOGLY010000499.1:0-2337 GCA_050746425.1 Acidobacteriaceae bacterium | reverse complement strand
GTACTGATGCAGGCTGACGTTTGTCCCTTCCTGAGAAGGAAGCGTGAAGGCGGGCGCGGTTTGTCCAACTTGCGGAACGGCGTTGGAAGCTGCGAACACTCGCACTCCCACGAACAAAACTGCGGCAGCCACCAATACTCCAAGAGTGATACGGGTAAAGTTCATAGCGCAAGATTCTCCCGGCTCGATTATACGAGCATTCCCAGATTATCGATGCGGTTCGGTTCGGTCGATCTAGGTTTCCCCCTCTGCCGTCCCAGTCACCCCCAGCGAGCACAAATCGCTCGCCCGTGACCTTGGCACGCGGCAAGGAATGGAGCACCCTTGCGCTCCGCTCAGATCGGATGACTAGCGTATTTATGAGCTCATTTTTCGTCTATTATTCCGCGGCCCGAGAATTATCGACGGGATCTGAAACGATCGCGATGCCAGCTTGATTGGCTGCCGCGATCGCTGTTTCAACATCGAAAATCAGGGTGCGGCCTGCCTCGATCGCCAGGCAGGTTGCGCCCGCCTGCCGCATGGATTCAATGGTTCCCATGCCGATGACGGGCACATCGAAGCGCATGTCCTGCTTCGGCTTCGCCACCTTTACCACCGTGAGGGACCGCTGGAGCGTTGAGGCATCTCCACTGATCTGGAGCGAGCGCAGTATCTCGCCGGCCCGCGCGATGACTGCATCCGTGCCTTCCATCGCTTCCACGGCGATACATGCCCTCGCCGCGATTGCAACCGTCTGGCCAAGATCGTACGCGGCCAGCGCGAGAGCGACGCCCCGACCATACGCGATGTCGCGCTGCTCGGCTTCATTGGGACTTCGCGCGGTCAGGACTCCAGGACGGGCCAGCAACGGCTCCAGAAACGTGGTCGAAGAGATGAGTTCAATCCCCTCTTCCTGAAGCACCTTCGCGATCGCGCCCAGCAGCCCGTCGGTGTTGCGCGTTGAAAGCGAAAGCAGGAGTTTGGCCAGCCGCCAGTCCGGTCGAATGTTGGAAAAAATCTGCTTGTGCTTTACCTGCCCGGCCATGACGGCCCTGGATATGCCTTCTCCATGGAAGATTTCAATCAGGCGAGAAAGTTCCCCGAGAGAAAGCCAGTGGACGCGAACGCCGGCATCTTGAGCTGCGCGGGAGTCGATCTCGGCGTCCGTCTCTTCTCGGATCGCGGCAACGACGACTTCCGTGCCGTGGGCTCGGGCTGCATCTAGCAGCAAAAACGGAAAGCGTCCATTGCCCGCGATCAGCCCCAGTTTTGCGGGATGTACGGGAGCATCTTCGAGTTTTCGATCTGAGAACATTGGCATCTACCAGGTTCGTTGCTCGGAATCTTACATCGTTTGGTAGACGCCGGACTTCAGTCCGGTCGATCGGAGGCGGTAGGAATCAGCCTTCAGGCGGTGAGGAATGCGTCCGCAAATCGCGCAATTCTTTATCGGTTTGCGTATGTGAACCTCAGTGCCTAAAGGCACACCATTACGTCGACCTGTTCCCCGGACTGAAGTCCGGGGTCTACCCATTAAATCTATAAACTTAAAACTCATTTCCACCGATCGCCATTACTTAATGACGCCGCGCGAGGAGTTTTCGATGAAGTCAATTAAGTAGCGGACTTCTTCTGTCGAAGCCTCTTCAGACTTCAATTTTTCGAGTGCCTGCGTCGTGTTCAATTTTGCGCCGCGCAGGATTCGGTAGGCATGATGCAACTCGCGCATCTGGTCGGAGGAAAATCCGCGGCGTTGCAGGCCTACACGGTTCAGGCCAAATGCGCGGGCATCGCGTTTTGCCGAGGTGAGCGAAAACGGCAGCACGTCCTGAATAAGGATCGAGCCGCCGCCGACATAGGCATGGCGACCGATCCGGCAAAATTGGTGGGCTGCGGAGAGAGCACCGAGCGTTGCATAATCTTCAATGGCGACATGTCCGGCGAGCGTTGCGCCATTGGCAAGAATGCAATGGTTTCCAATCTGGCTGTCGTGGCCTATGTGGACGTAGGCCATGATGAGGCAGTCGTCGCCCAGACGCGTGACACCGCCGCCGCCTCTGGTGCCGCGCGAGATGGTGACATACTCGCGAATCACGTTACGATTGCCAATTTCCAGCGCCGTAGGCTCGCCTTGATACTTCAAGTCCTGCGGTGGGACGCCAATTGCGCTGAAGGGAAAAATCCGGTTGCCATTTCCCAGCCGAGTGTGACCATCGAGGACGATGTGCGATACCAGCTCGCAATCTTCACCAAGCTCCACATTTGCGCCGATGGTGCAGAATGGACCGATGCGGCAGCGCACGCCGACAATCGCCGCTTCAGCAACAATGGATGATGGATGAACCAGCGCCGTGG
>JBOGLY010000498.1:0-2384 GCA_050746425.1 Acidobacteriaceae bacterium | reverse complement strand
GTTCCCGCTTTCACGATGCAACTGGGGCGGGCGGCAGCAAGGTGAATGGAGCGAATTGACTGATCTTCGCTGAGGGGATGACCGTTGACGGTGATCGATTTGCGGAAAGCCGGCGGAAACAGAATCGTGGCTGTTGCGCCGTCGGGAATCTCAATTTCCATGTTGAGCGTATTGCCAGTGCGCGACCAACTGCTTTTGATTTCTCCCAGACTGGATTGGAAGCTCGCCGCGGCATTACGAACGTTGCCGACAATCGCGGGATGAATCAGGATGCGCCGATCGGCGGCGCGGGTGCGATCGAAGTCAATGCCTGCAAGTCCGCGATAAAACCATTCTTCGGCATGGCCCAGCATGAAGTGGTTTTGCGACAAGCTTGGATCGGCGTCCCATGCCTCCGTGAGCGTGGTTGCGCCATGGGCAAGCTGATATCCGTAGCTGGGATTGTCGGTGCGCGAAAGCATGTCGAACAAAACGTCGGAGCGATTGTTGTCGGTGAGCGCGCGAACGACGTAGTGGAATCCAATGTCACCCGCGGTGACGTGATTGTTGTGGCGGCGAATGTCCGCGATCAGGTTGTTGAGGACCGCATTTTGGCGGCCATCGGGAACCATGCCAACGACGAGGGGCATGGCGTTGGCCGTCTGGCTTCCGGTGTCGTATTCATTGGTCTTCGGATGGAAAAACCGCGCGTTGAAGGCGGATTTGACCGCGTTCGCCTCCCGATTGTATGCGGCAGCATCCGCTGGATGGCCGAGGAGCGTGGCGATCCGCGAGATGGTGGTTAAGTCCTGATAGTAGGTTGCGGTCGCGGTGACGCCTTTGGTGGTGAGCTGCGATTCGCCGGGCGATTTTGGACCGATGTCGAACCAATCGCCCAGGCCGTAGGTGAGCAGGTTGCCCTGCAATCTCGAATGCAGATATGCGACATAACGCTGCATCGAATTGTAGTGATTGTGAAGCAGGCTGCGATCGCCGTAAAACTGGTATGCCGTCCATGTGCTGAGAACAACGGCTGAACCCCATTCCGGGGAGTCGCGATAGCCTTTGACGAAGACGGTATACTCCGGCGCAATGTCCGGCACTAGGCCATTGGGGAGTTGCGCATCCTGCATGTCGTCGGCGATTTTCGCGTAGAGCGCGCGCAGGTTGTAGTTGTACATCAGCGATGCGGCGGCGAGGTGCGATTGCTCCAGCCAGCCGAGCTTTTCGCGCTGCGGACAATCTGTCAGCACGCTCATCATATTGCTGAGCATGGCGCGAGTGATGAGTGTGTGGATGCGATTCAGCAGTTCATCGGAGGAATGGAAACCGCCATCGATCTGGACGGCGTCGTGCAAAAAGCGTCCGTCGATGCGGTCGAGGACTGGAAGATGCGGCGCTGTGCCTGCGGCGGCGGAATGTGGCGCGGCTGTTGTTTCCACCTGAACGTATCGAAAACCGTAATAGGTGAAGAGGGGGTGCCATGATTCCGGAGCGCCGCCTTTCAGCACGTAAGTGAAAGAGTTCTGAAAGTTGGGCGTTCCGTTCGCGCTCCACTGTGTGACGAGGCCTCTAGCATCGAGCAGTTCTCCGGGGATGAGTTTTACGCGAGAGCCGCGTGGGCCGTGGACGGCAATCTCCGGCCATCCGGCGAAATTTTCGCCCAGGTCGTAGACGGCGATGCCGGGCTTAGGATGCGTGATTTTGACAGGATTGTAGCGATCGAAAAGTTTAATTGGAGGAATGGTTTCGGGTACCAGCTTACCGCCTGGACCGGCGACGACGGCAACGGCAGACCATCGGGCATCGTTGAAGCCGGGACGGTCCCATCCAGGCTGATTGAGGCGCGTATCGTAGTCCTCGCCGCCGTAAATGGAGTCGAACGTGATCGGGCCGGGAGAGGTTTTCCATTGGCCGTCACTGGCAATGGTTTGCCGCGTGCCATCGGCGAATTCAATTTGCAGTTGCAGGGTCAGCTTGGGCTGGCCGAAGGAGCCATGGAATTTCTGATAACGCTGGGGCGTTTCCGGGACGTTGTACATGCCGTTGCCCAGCATCACGCCGATGGCGTTTGCTCCCGGCTGCAGCAGTTGGGTGACGTCATAGGCACAGTAGAAAACGCGCTTGCGGTAGTCGCTCCATGCAGGATTGAGCACTGTGTCGGTTACATTTCTGCCGTTGATGCTGGCCTGGAACTGGCCGAGGCCGGAGATGTAAAGCGTTGCGCGAGATATTTTCTTCGAGACGTTAAAATCGTCACGAAAAATGGGCAGCGGTCGCGGATTGGGCGTTGCGCCGGCGGCAGAGTCGGTCTGCGCCGCGATCCATTGCGCGCGCCACTGCATGGGTTGGGTGGGTTGTGCGGCGATAGCGGGGAGACAGGGAATGGTGGATGCGAGCAGAAC
>JBOGLY010000497.1:0-2403 GCA_050746425.1 Acidobacteriaceae bacterium | reverse complement strand
GTGAAACGCCGCTTGCTTACATGATTGGGCGCGGCCAGCCGGGGATGATACATGTTCGCCAACTGCTCGATGCGTGGCGCGGCGGACAGTGAATCCTCCGCTTGCACAGGTCCATTTGCGCGCAACACATCGCATGATCGCTGCAAAGCACAGCCCGAGCGGCAGCGTGCTGTCGGCGATCAGCAACAACGAATCCATGCTGGCGGACCTGGCCGAATTGGATGGGGCGACTAACGATCGCCTGCTGGGAGAAGAAGGCCTGCTGCCCGCGATCGGCGTGCATGAGCTGGTCTATGGAGTGCGTTACGCCTCCATCGTAAATGCAGCTTTCACGCACAGAAATCCCGCAGGCAATCGATTCAACGATGGAACTCGCGGGGCGTGGTACGCGGGCCTCGATCGCGCCACTTCAGTTGCGGAGGTTTCATTCCACCGCGCTCAGCAACTGGCGAACGTCGATTGGACTGCCGAAGAGACATGTACCTTCGACGATTATCTGGCGGACTTCACCACGGAATTTCATGACTTGCGCGATGGCGGCAGCGTCGGAAGCGGTCGCCAATACAGGAAATTTTTGAAGCCTGGTCCGGTGCCGGCCTGTTATGCGGAGCCGCAGCAGCTTGCCCGGAAATTGCTCGCGGCAAAATCGAATGGCGTGATTTATCCCAGCGTTCGTCATCCCGGAGGGACCTGCATCGCGTGTTTCAGACCGGCCTTGGTCTATCATGTTCGGCGCGAAAGCAGAATCGAATTGCGCATCCAAGTGGTAGGAGAAGCGGTCCAAACCCACTCCCGCAAAGTTCCAATTCCCGCGGAATAATAGAGAGCAAACAGCAGGTCCCTCCACTACGCGCGCCAAAACAAGCGCGCTTCGGTTGGGATGACAACTCTCTTCCAGGCTGGTGGCCCATTCACGCCATCGTTTGGCTTGAGCGGGGCGAAAGATTTATTGTGCGATTCAGCCCGCCGCCAGGTGATGGCGAACGTCGGCCCCGCGGACCCAGAAGATGACATCTTCCGCAATGTTGGTGGCGTGGTCGCCAACCCGCTCCAGGTTTCGCGCGATCAGCAATACGTTCAGGGCCTGCTGCGTATGCGCCGGTTGCTGTTTAATGCACGCGGTTAGAGTTCGGAAAATGGCGCGGTTCAGTTCGTCGACTTCATCGTCCATCAACAGAACTTTTTCGGCCATGGCCGCATCTCCGTCGATGAATGCTTGCAACGCATTTCTGACCATGGTGGCAGCGAGGGATGCCAGCTTGGGAATATCGACTGGCAGCTCCACCGGCGGAACTGTCTGCAGGTCGCGGACGCGTTCGGCGATTTTTACCGCTCGATCTCCCACACGTTCCAAGTCGGCGTTGATTTTGATGACGGACAGAATGAATCGGAGATCGATCGCCATCGGCTGCTCCATGGCGAGGAGATCGAGCGCCATCTGGTCGATGTCTCTTTCCATGCGGTTGATTGCCGGCTCGGAACGCATTACGAGGTCGCAGATGGAAACGTCGCCGACGCGGAATGCCTCTATGGCGCGCTGCGTCGACTGCTCGGCCATTCCGGCCATGACCAGCAGCTTTTCCTTTAAATCGTCGAGGCTCTGGTGGAACCGAGTGCGTGTCATCCGAACCTGCCTGTAATGTAATCTTCCGTCCGTTTGTCGGCGGGCGTGGTGAAAATTTTTGTAGTCGCATCAAATTCGACAAGGTATCCGCTGAGGAAGAAGCCTGTCATCTCCGCGACCCGCGCTGCCTGCTGCATGTTGTGCGTGACAATCACAATTGTGTAGTCCGCCTTCAGTTCAAAAATCAGATCCTCGATTTTCGCGGTAGAGACAGGGTCGAGCGCCGACGCCGGTTCATCCATCAACAGCACCTCCGGATCGATGGCCAATGCGCGCGCGATGCAAAGGCGCTGCTGCTGGCCGCCGGAAAGGCTGGCGCCAGACTTACTTTTCCAGACGTCTTTTACTTCGTCCCACAACGCGGAGCGGCGAAGGCTGCGCTCGACAATTTCGTCCAGCCGCTTGCGCTTGTGAATCCCACCCAATCGCAGGCCAGTGGCGACGTTGTCGTAGATCGACATGGTTGGAAAGGGGTTAGGCCGTTGAAATACCATGCCCACACGTCGGCGAATCGCAACTGGCGGCGCGTCGTTGTAGATGTCCAGGTCGCCAAGTTTCACTGAGCCGGTAACGCGCGCGATCGGGTTCGTCTCATGCATCCGGTTGAGGCAGCGAACAAAGGTAGATTTGCCGCAGCCGGAAGGCCCGATGAGGGCAGTCGCACGATTGGCTGGAATCTCGATGTCGATGTCATGCAGAGTATGGGTGCTGCCATACCAGGCATTCAGGTTGCGCACTTCGATTCCTGCACCCACGTACCCTCCGCCGTCGCCATGGAA
>JBOGLY010000496.1:0-2404 GCA_050746425.1 Acidobacteriaceae bacterium | reverse complement strand
TCAACGTCAGGGTTCCATACCGGGCGCGGCGTATTGACGCGATGTTGGGTCCGGCACTCACGCAGGCCGGCGATGGCACTACCCAGCGTGCCATCCACCTGCATACTGAAGAGCTCATCCCGATAGACGCGAAACGTCCAGGAGGAATTGATCTGCGCGACGATTCCGCCATCGAGTTCAAATGTCCCGTAGGCAGTATCGTCCGCGGTGCATGGGTAGCGATTTCCCTGTTCATCGACGCGCTCCGGAATGGCAGTTCCGCCCAGGCATTGCACCGCGCGCACGCGACCGAATGTATGGTCCAGAACATATCGCCAATGGCAGAACATGTCCATGATGATGCCGCCGCCGTCCTGCTTGCGATAATTCCAGGACGGCCGCTGCGCGGACTGCCAGTCGCCTTCGAACACCCAATAGCCGAACTCGCCGCGCACGGAAAGAATTTTTCCGAAGAAGCCGCTGTCGATAAGGCGCTTCAGCTTGCGGATGCCGGGGAGAAACAATTTGTCCTGAACCACACCATGCTTTACGCCGGCAGCTTTGGCTTTGGCGGTCAACTGGAGCGCCATGGCGGAATCGACGGCAAGCGGTTTCTCGCAGTACACATGCTTTCCTGCTGCAATTGCCGCCTCCACGCTGGGGGCGCGCAGCGCGGTCAACTGCGCGTCGAAGTAAATTTGGTCGTCACGGTTCGCCAGCGCGCCACGCAGGTCTGTCGTCCACCGAGCCACGCCATGCTCTTGCGCAATTTGTTCCAGCTTGCCGGCATTGCGTCCCACCAGAATCGGATCGGGAATCAAATGCGAGCCGTCCGCCAATGCGACCCCACCCTGCTCTCGAATCGCCAGAACGGAGCGGACCAGATGCTGGTTCAGTCCCATGCGTCCGGTGACGCCGTTCATGATGATGCCGATCCGTTTCTCGTTCATCGTTTTCTCCCTGATAATCCCGCGCTTCAACTTTTCCGGGTCTGTTGACATCCTGACACAGCAAACAAATCTGTCATCCTGAGCAACGCGACGGACCTCGCGTTTCGCCGGAAAAGCCGCGAGATCCTTCGCTCCACTTCGTTGCACTCAGGACGACAACATCTTCTCTGGCGCAGAACGTCAACAGAGCCAGACCACTTATACTTCAGTCCGGCGGCGCCTACTCCGCCAGTGCAGACGTTGGCTTGATTCCAGTCTCGCGCAGAAAGCTCTTATTGTGCGCTTCCGGACCCAGCCAGCAAATCACAATCATCACAACCGTGACGCCCCCGCCGAACACGGTCAAGGCCCAGGGATATCCAAAATGGTCGCGCAAAATGAATTCTATCGCCGTGGCCGGCGCGGCCAGCAGCACTCCAAGCTGATACACGATTCCGGGAAACAGGCTTCGTACATCGTCCGGCGACAGTTCCGTCAAATGAGCCGGTATCACGCCGAACGCGCCCTGCACGCCCGCTTGCATCAGGAAGGAGCCAGTAATCAATACGCCGAGCGTAGTTCCGAACGCCCACGCCGGAATCGACAACAACGAAAGCACAAGGGCCAGCATGATAGCGTTGCGCCTGCCTATTTTTTGCGATAGCTGGCCGAATAACAGCGCGCCGATGATCGCGCCGATGTCGTAAATAATCGGAATGCCATATAGCGCCTTCATCCCGATTACCGACTTGGCCGCGATCCCGGGCACCGATTTCAGGAAATCCGGATACAGGTCTTGCGTGCCATGCGACAGCCCGATCAACACGCACATCATCACCAACAGATAGAGGAACATTCTTTTGTGACGCAACAGAGAAACGAAGATATCTTTCATGGACGCTGGGCGATGTTGTTTCCATGCCTCGGACTCCGGCGCAAACAAGGTCAGCGCCACCACGAGCAGCGCTACGGGCGCGCTTACAAAAAATACCGATCTCCAGCCAAAGGCTGGCGCCAGCGTCTGCATCGCGACTGATGCCAGCAGATACCCCATTGGATATCCAGCCTGAAGCATGCCGGAGAGCACGCCTCGGTAGCGGCGCGGCAGGCTCTCCATCGCATAGGAGGCGCCGATGCCCCAGTATCCGCCCATGCCGATGCCATACAAGGCGCGAAAGAGGACAAAGACCAGAAAGTTCGGTGAAAGCCCGGTCAGCACCGTGCAGCAAGAAAAATAGAGCACGCAAAAAATCAGCGGACGTTTGCGCCCGAACCTGTCCGCGAGAGCGCCGAAGAACAATGCCCCAAGGGGGCGCATCGCGAGCGTTAAGGTCAGGGTGTAGACAACCGAGGCTTTGGAAACGTGGAAACGCGCGGCAAGGGTGTCGAACAGAAAGACCACGACGAAAAAATCGAACGCGTCCAGCACCCAGCCCAAAAGCCCTGAGCCTACGGCAAAGGTCCAGCCCTTTGTTTCTGGCTCGATGCTCGTACTC
>JBOGLY010000495.1:0-2423 GCA_050746425.1 Acidobacteriaceae bacterium | reverse complement strand
GTAGTTACCGAAGGCGCTGTATTCTAAAAACATGCCGTTGGAAGCCGGGGAACGCGTCTTTATCCAGTCTCTGCGGAAGCGGATCGCCCAGCCTGTAGTTTCCGAGGTCCGTGCGGTTTCAGCTCGGAGCCAATCGCGAAGGCGCGCTGTTGTGGGCACCAACTTGGCGCTTGGCGTTGGGGACGATTGTGCAATTCTTCGGCCCCTGAGTGGCCACGAAATTCTTGTTACCACGGATTTTTCGCTGGAAACGGTCCATTTTCGTCGCGATTGGCACTCGCCGGAGTCGGTCGGCCATCGCTGCCTGGCTCGCGGATTGAGCGATCTGGCCGCAATGGGTGCTTGGCCGATTGCCGCCTTTCTCTCTTTGGCGCTTCCGGTCGAATTGGTAGAAAGCCGCTCCGGGCATCCATCCTGGAGGGACCGTTTCTTCGACGGATTGCTCGCGTTGGCGCAGAGATACGATGTTCCCCTGGCCGGAGGCGACACGGCGCAGTCCCCGCTGATTGCGAAAGTGTCGCGTCGCCGAGGTTCCGGCGGTCCAGTTACGGGATTGGCGCTTGCGGATATCGTTCTGGTTGGCAGCGCGCCGCGAAATCGGGCAATCCGACGCTCAACGGCTAAGGCCGGCGACCGGATCTACGTAAGTGGATATCTAGGAGGCGCGGCAGCGGAATTATCAGAGCTTGTTGCCCATCCAGGCCGTTTTCGCACACATAAGGCTGCCAATGTAACCACTGCGCCGGAAAGAGAGAATTCTCATCCGCATCTGTTTCCAGAACCGAGGATTGCTGTCGGCGCGTGGCTGCTCAAGAACCATCGCGCTTCCTCGGCGATCGATATCAGCGATGGCCTGTCGACGGA
This sequence comes from Acidobacteriaceae bacterium, assembly GCA_050746425.1. Lineage (GTDB taxonomy): Bacteria > Acidobacteriota > Terriglobia > Terriglobales > Acidobacteriaceae > JAKAAZ01. Next base: position 1,559 of record JBOGLY010000495.1, on the reverse strand, counting down.
CCTTCACCACCTGTGCGAGGAATCGAACCTGGCAGCGGCAGTGAATGCTTCGGCAATTCCAATTCATCCAATCGCCCTGCGGAAGACCGGACGAAATCCGCAAGCCGGGCTGGAGTTGGCGCTGAATGGAGGCGAAGATTACGAGCTGCTGTTTACGGCGTCGCCAAATGTGAAGGTTCCACGCAGGATTGCGGGCGTTCCGATTGCGTGCATTGGCGAGATGCGTTCTCGCAAATCTCGCGGCGCTCGCGTTCTGCTGATCGAGATCGTAGGCAGTCGCGAGCGAATGCGCCCGCTGCCGGCTGGCGGGTGGGAGCATTTTGCTTAGCGCCAACACATTGCCAGATAAGCGCAGCGCCCTTCACTTCACCCCTTTTTTCGCTCAAGAAATAGATTGCAACTTTGCGTGGCACCTTCCGATCATGCAATTCTGGCGCATCAGCGCTCGATGAGAACGCTTTGTTACCATCAGGATTCATGAGCATCGAGAAACCTCGCGTACGTTTTGCTCCTTCGCCCACCGGCCAACTCCATGTCGGCAACGCTCGGACAGCGCTTTACAATTGGCTCTTTGCACGGCGTTTCGGCGGAGTCTTTCTGCTGCGCATTGAAGACACCGATGTCGAACGCAGCGAGGCGCGGTATGAAGCGCAATTGTTGGACGATCTGCGCTGGCTCGGCATGGACTGGGACGAGGGACCCGAAACACACGCCGAGAGCACAGGAGATGGACCATACGGACCCTATCGCCAGTCGGAGCGCCTGGAAATCTATCGCGACCATACGGACCGCTTGCTGAATGAGAACCGCGCGTACCGCTGCTTTTGCTCCGCGGAGCAACTGGATCGTGAGCGCGAACAAGCCATCCTTGCGCATCTGCCACAGGTTTATTCTGGCCGCTGTCGAACGATTCCGCCGCAGGAAAGCGCCGCTCGCGCCGCTGCCGGTGAGCCGTTTGCGGTGCGACTTAAGGTTGGCCCGGATCCAATCTCATTCCACGACATTGTTCGCGGCGCGGTGGAGTTTGCCGCCGAAGCCGTCTCCGATCCGATTCTGGTTCGCTCCTCGGGCATGCCCGTCTACAACTACGTGGTCACGATCGATGACGCGCTGATGCGGATCACGCATGTAATTCGCGGCGACGATCATCTGTCGAACACTCCCAAGCAGGTGGCGATTTATCGCGCTTTTGGCTGGCCGGTGCCGGAGTTCGCGCATCTATCGACAATTCTGGGGCCGGATAAAACGCGGCTATCGAAGCGTCATGGGGCAACTTCCGTCTCGACCTTTCGAGAAACAGGCATCCTGCCGGAGGCGCTTACGAACTACCTTGCGCTGCTGGGATGGGGTGCGGAGGGCGGAACGCGCGAAACATTTACCATGCAAGAACTGGCGGAGGAATTTACGCTGGAGCGCGTCACGCCATCGCCGGCGATCTTCGATTTCAATAAGCTGCACTGGCTGAATCGTCATTATCTGAAACTCGCCGAGCCAACTCGTGTGCTGGAACTTGCTCGTCCATACTTCGCAGCGCAGAATTGGCTGCCCGACGATGGGAC
>JBOGLY010000494.1:0-2433 GCA_050746425.1 Acidobacteriaceae bacterium | reverse complement strand
CATCCCCGCCATTCGTTCGCGAGAAGCTGTCCCTTCGTCGGCAATCGAGAAGGATTTTGTGTTGCATCGCGCGCAGAGAACAACCAGACCGCGCCCTGAAACAATTTCGCATCGGCGTTGGCCGCGCCAAACACTTCCTTGCCAGCCATGGGATGACCGGGCAGAAAATATGCGGCGTCGCGAGAAGAAAAAGCTTCCGCGGCAACATCGCAGACTTTTCGTTTGGTGCTGCCGACATCCGTGACCAATTGACCTGAGTGAAGGACGGGGGCGAGGCGCTCGATCCATTCCAGAATGCCGAAGACAGGCGTGGCCAGCAGAATGCAATCGCTTTCGCGCGCGGCAATCAGCGGATCGGCGGCAACGTTGTCGATCGCACCTTTCTCGCGCGCAGTCTCGGCTTCTAGCTGGGTGCGGTCCCATCCAACGATGCTGCCGGTGAACCCATTGGCGCGCAGCGCCAGCCCCACGGAAGAACCGATCAGGCCGGTGCCAAGAATGGAGATGCTATGGATTTGTTCGGCCACGATTCGCCTACACTTCGGCGTGGAGCGCGGCTTCGCGGGCACGCGGGCCGATGCTGCGCCCCACCGCAGTTGCGATGATGCGCAATTCGTCCATCAATTTTTCAAACTGATCGGGGAAAAGCGATTGCGCGCCATCGGAGACCGCTTTGTCCGGGTTGGGATGCACCTCCATCAGCAGGCCATCGCAGCCGGCGGCAACGGAAGCGCGGGCCATCGGAGGAACCATGTCGCGCCGGCCGGTACCGTGCGACGGATCGCCGAGCACCGGCAGGTGCGAAAGATGCTTCAGGACCGGCAGCGCGGAAATGTCCATGGTGTTGCGGGTGTAAGTCTCGAAGGTGCGGATGCCGCGCTCGCATAACATCACATCGTAATTTCCGCCGGAGAGAATATATTCCGCGGAAAGCAGCAACTCCTCAATGGTTGCGGCGATGCCTCGCTTCAGCAGGACGGGTTTGCGAATCAGGCCCAGCTCGCGGAGAAGGTTGAAGTTCTGCATGTTGCGCGCGCCGACCTGCAGGCAATCGACATAGGGCAGCATCAGTTCAATCTGTGAAATCTCCATGACTTCGCTGACGATCAGCAGGCCGGTGGCGTCGCCAACCTCGCGCAGCAGGCGAAGACCATCGAGACCCATGCCTTGAAAAGAATAGGGCGAGCTGCGAGGCTTGAATGCGCCGCCGCGCAGAAATTTCGCGCCCGCATCGCCCACCTGCCGGGCAACGGTGAAGAGCTGTTCGCGCGATTCCACCGAACAAGGGCCGGCCATTACCATGACTTCATCGCCGCCGACTGTGACGCCGTTAGGAAAGCGAACTACGGTGCCGGAGGGACGAAACCCTCTGCCGGCAAGTTTGTAGGGTGAGGTGATGCGGTGCGCCTCGGCGACCCCGTCCATCACTTGAAAATCCTGCACATCGAAGACGGCGGGCTGGCCCACGCCGGCCAACACGGTCTGTTGCGTACCCGTAGTGCGATGGACGTTGAAGCCAATCTCCACCATTCGCGCCAGAACATGCTGGATCTGTTCCTCGGTGGCGTCGTGATGCATTGCGACAATCATTTCGGTTCTCGTTTCGTCGTATTTTCCACTTTGCTGTCTTTCAGCGGATCGTCGGCCAACAATGCCGCCTGCAGCTCATCCTTTTGCAGAGTGCGCATCACGTCGATGATGCGCTCGTAAATGTGGGTCAGCTCCATGTCCGGCAGCGGACCGGGATTCGATTTGCGCACATTGTCGAAAATCGTCATCTCCCGGGTCGGCTCATAGATCGGCAAATCGGTTTGGCGTTTCAGGCGACCAATGGCCTGCGCCGCCGAAGCGCGTTCGCTGATCAATCTGACGATCTGGCGATCAAGCTCATCGATTTTCCGACGCCATTCTGCAATGTCCATGTAGCACCCTCAAGACCAGATCGGCGGAGATAATGTAAGCGCTCCACGCGACTTTCCTGGCTGAAAAAGATAATGATGTTAATCCTAAAGCATTTTCGGAAATATTTCGGTCTTCGAACGATTTATGAGGCCGCCGCTCCCTGAGGGTCGCGGCTAAACCAGTTTTCCTGTTACCTAGAGGCGCCACTATTTCTTTATGTGCATCCGTTCTTTAAGGAACGGATGCGTCGGATTTTCTTTCTTGGCGTACACCTACAGGGAAACTGGTCTATCGGCAGGATTCGCTTCGATATACACCATTTCCGAAAATGCTTTAACCGACGACGAAAACTTTTTCAGCGGACTGCGTTTTACGGGCAGCGGGTCAATCTGAATGCGTGTACCGCAGCGGCTAAACAGGCTGCGGAAAAATGCGCTTACGGAACGGATTTGTTGTTCGCGCTGGTTGTTTTCGTAGCCGTTTGCCGCTGGTTGAGTGTTGATGTTCATCTGTGGAAGCCATTTCCATCGC
>JBOGLY010000493.1:0-2436 GCA_050746425.1 Acidobacteriaceae bacterium | reverse complement strand
CTTTTGGCTGATCCTGCTCGGCGCAACGCTGATATTGAGCGCTATTAACGCTGTGATTCAACAATTCATCCTTTTCCTGCGCGATCAGGGATATTCGACCCGGTCCGCCTCCCACGTTTTATCGGTGCTGCTTCTGTCCAGCCTCGGCGGCCGCGTTCTCGTCGGATACATCGCGGATCGTTTCCGCAAAAAGAACACGATGGCGCTCTTTTATCTGATCCTTGGCGGCTCCATTCCGCTGCTTTACCTGGCCCACCAGCCGCTTGCAGCCTATGGATTCGGGATTGCTTTTGGATTTTGCATGGGAGCCGATTACATGCTGATCCCTCTGGTCACGGCGGACTGTTTCGGACTCGCTTCCCTGGGAAAATTGTTGGCGCTGATCATCATGGGTTATACGATTGGGCAATGGATCGCGCCTTGGATGGCAGGAAGAATTTTCGACGCCTACCACAGCTATTCGCTGGCATGGGCCATTTTTACCGTAGCCGGGGTGCTGGGCGCGGCGGCGATTTATGCCGTATCTCCCCCAGCCAAAACAACAGCGCTCCGCGAAGAGACGCCGGATTTTTCCGGGACCACTCAGCAGTGAGCGACGCATCCCATCTCTACCGCACCACCCATTCCGCCATGGGCACGGAGTATTCCCTTTATCTGTTCGCGCGCTCGCGTGAAGAAGCCGACTCGATTGCCCAGCCGGTCTTTCAGGAAGTGGATCGTGTGGATGCGCTGCTGAGCAATTACCAGCCAGGCAGCGAGCTTTCCCGCATCAATCGCCATGCGTTCAGCCAGGACATCACAACCGACCCGGAAACCTTTCGCTTCCTTGAAACCTGTCTCGCGTGGAGTGAAAGATCGCATGGCGCGTTCGATATTTCCGTTGGCAAGCTGATGAAGGTTTGGAAATTCTTCGGCGCCTCCGGCGAGCTTCCGTCACCAGAAGACGTGACCGCCGCGCGAAGGGATGTGGGATGGGAGAAAATTCGACTCGATCGAGAGCGACGGACGGTAAGGTTTCTCTCTGCTGGAATTGAACTGGACCCTGGAGGCATCGGCAAAGGGTATGCGATCGATCGGGCGGTGAGAATTCTGCTTGCCAATAACGTCGCTTCCGCGCTGCTCTCCGCCGGAAGCAGCACCATCTACGCGCTCGGCGCGCCGCCAAATGATGCGGGCTGGAAGGTGCGCGTGCCTTCGCCGCGATCCGGAGCAACTACCATTTCCACTGTGCTCTTGCGCGATACATCTCTTTCGACAGCCAATCTATCGGAAAAACATTTCATCCACGACGGTCATCTCTACGGCGCAATCATGGATCCGCAAACGCTGCGACCGGTGGAAGCAACGCTGCAAGCTACCGTGATTTCGCCCTCGGCAACCGATAGCGACGCCCTGTCAAATGCAATGTTTGTGATGGGGCCGGAAGAGCGGGCGCGGTTGCTCGAAAATCGGTTGCACGAGTGCGCGCTGATAGTCAGGGACATGCCACCACCGGCGGAATACGAGACGATTCGCTGGCCCGCCGAAGTTTTTGAAAACGAGCTTGCCGAACTGGCAGCAACAAAGGAGAACTAAAAAACTATGGACCGCAGACATCTGCTGCAGGGTCTTTCATTCAGTATGCTGGCGGCAAAATTGTCGGGCGTCTCGCCGCTCTACGCAGCGCCGACAACGCAGCCGCAACAGCAATCAGCGCCGCCGCGCCACATCGCGGCCAACGACCGCGTCAATGTCGGCATTATTGGCCCTGGCAGCCGCGGAAAAGAACTCGTGCGACAACTGCTGCGCACGCCTGGCGTCGAAATCGCGGCGCAGTGCGACGTCTACGAGCCGCGCTTCGCGGAGCTGGACGAACTGGTCGGCAAGAAAGTTCCCGCCTGCAAAGACCATCGCGAGCTTCTCCAGCGAAAGGACCTGGACGCAATCTTCATCGCCACGCCGCCGGTGTTCCATGCTTCCTATGCCATCGATGCGATGCAGAGCGGGCTACCCGTGTATTGCGAAAAGACCATGGGATTTACTCCGCAGGATTCCTTCAACGTCGTTGCCGAGGCGCGGAGACCGGGACGGATTTTTCAAATTGGGCATCAGATGCGCTACGCCTCCTGGATTCGCGACTCCGTCGAGCGCGTGCACCGCGGTGAAATTGGAGAACCGACCCACGTGTACACGTACTATCACCGCAGCGACAACTGGCGGCGTGAAGTGCCGAATCCGAGCCTGGAGCACCTGATGAACTGGCGTCTATATAAAGAAACTTCCGGCGGCTTGTTTGAAGAACTTGGCTCCCATCAAATCGACATTGGCAATTGGGTCTTTCAAGAACAGCCGCAAGACGTAATTGGCGCAACGAGTATCGCCGTCTACCACGATGGCCGCACCGTCGGCGACAATGTGCAGGCCGTCGTAGGATATTCCAAAGGCAGGCGCCTGTTT
>JBOGLY010000492.1:0-2454 GCA_050746425.1 Acidobacteriaceae bacterium | reverse complement strand
GTACTTGTGTGGGAACTCATAATTATGACAAAGATCATCTTTGCCGATAACCAATCCATTTTTCGAGCCGGTATAGCCAAAACCCTCGCGTTGCAAGACGATATCCGCATTGTTGCGCAATGCATGGACAGCGAGCGGCTATTGCAGGCGGTACGAAGCTTTCGCGCCTCCGTCGTTCTTTTTGCATCCTCTTTGCAAGCGGAATTTCCCGTGCTGCTGCAGGCCGCGCGGGTCTCCGGAAGCAAGCTGATTGTGATCGCCGAAAATGCTGAATCGCTGCATACTTATGCGGTCCCTGGATTCGATGGCGTTGTGTTTCGCGACGTTGAAGGCCCCCGTTTGATCGAATGCATCCATGCCGTCTCCTCCGGGCAGACCTATCTGCAGGAAAAGTTGGGCCGCGGCGTGGCCGAGGAAGCCGACGCCGTAGGAGCGCGAGTGCGCGACCGGCTGACTCCCAAGGAGATCAAAATTGTTGCCCTGATCGTCCAGGGCTTCAAAAACAAGGAGATCGCCAACCATCTTGGCACCACGGAGCAGGTCATCAAGAATTACCTGCGAAACGTCTACGACAAGACAGGTGTTTCCGATCGCCTTGAACTCGCTCTTTTTACCATTCATCATCGGACGCTCGCCGATGCCGCGGCAATTGCAGGCGGGCAAATGGACTTGCAGACCGCTCGCGCCTGAGGAAACCTCCGCGGCAATCCTCCATGTAAACGCCACGGGTTGCCGCAGCCATGGCTGAGTTTTTCTTCTAATGCAGGAGCGCGCTGACAATGGCCACCAGCTCGGTCGCATCTACGGGCTTCTCCAGATAGATGTCCGCCTGTGGCTCGGCTGCGCGAAACGCCTCCGTACAATATCCCGACACAACCACAACAGGCACCTGCGCCCCGGTTTTCGCTGCCAGCAGAATCTGCCTTCCGCTCTCTTCTCCCAATTTCCAGTCCGTCACCACGGCATCGAACGGTTCCTTTTGCAGAAGAGCGATGGCTTCATTCGCGGAGCAACTTGTTGTCACTCGATGACCGGCACGCTCAAGAATGGTCTTCTTCAGCGCAACAGCGGCCGGCTCATCGTCGACACATAAAATATTCGCCATCACGAGTTCCTCTTCCTTCTCGGATTTTTAGAAGAAGTTGGAGAAAAAGCCAGCACGTTCAATTCCCCAGCATATCCAACTCACGTCAAATCGACCAGACCGGCTCAAACTACTCGCTGACATTGGAGCATAATGTCCTGGCGCTCGATTAATTCTTGGGTAGACCCCGAGCTTCAGTCCGGGAATAAGTTCGATTTAAGGAAGCGCCAACCTCAGCGCCTGAAGACGAATTCGGGTCGCCTCTCACCCCCGGACTGAAGTCCGGGGCCTACCAAAAGTGCGAACACGCCCTAGCTTAGTTTTTCCGCAACCGATTTCGCCTGCGTAAATAGGTACAAGTAATCCGGCCCTCCAGCCTTGGAATCGGTGCCCGACATATTGAAGCCGCCAAACGGATGTGCCCCCACCATGGCGCCCGTGCATTTGCGATTGAAATACAAATTGCCAACATGAAAATCCTGCCGCGCCATTGCCAATTTTTCGCGCGAAGTGGAGTAGATGGAACCTGTCAGTCCAAACTCCGTGTTATTTGCAATCTCCAGCGCGTGTTCAAAACTGTTCGATCGGATTACAGCCAGCACCGGTCCGAAAATCTCTACCTGTGCCAGCCGAGCATTCGGCGAAACCTCGGAAAATATCGTGGGTGCTATAAAGTAGCCACTCGTCTGCGACTCGATTGAATGGCCGCCAGCGACCAGCTCGCCCTCATGCTTTCCAATTTCGATGAAGCGCAGCATCGAGTCGAAAGCGGCCTGATTCACCACGGGTCCCATCGCCGTGTTCTCCGCCGGATCGCCAACCTTGAGCCGCCCAGTAAGCTCCCGCAATCTATCCACGAAAATGTCGTAAATGTGATCGGCGACAATGGCGCGCGAACAGGCAGAGCACTTCTGCCCGCTGAATCCGAACGCCGACTGCAGCACTCCGGTCACGGCTGCATCCAGGTCGCAGTCGGCCTCCACAATGATTGAATCTTTCCCGCCCATTTCAAGAATCGTTCGCTTGATCCATATTTGACCGGGACGGGTTTGCGCAGCGCGAGCATTGATGTCCAGCCCAACTTCTTTCGAGCCGGTGAATGCGATGAATCTCGTCTTCGGGTGCTCCACGAGCGCATTGCCGAATGACGCGCCCGAGCCGGGACAGAAATTCACCACTCCCGGCGGAAGTCCTGCTTCCTCCAGCAGGCTGAAGAATCGCGCGGCAATCGTGGGCGAATCGCTCGACGGCTTCAGGACGACGGTGTTCCCTGCCACCACGGCGGCCATCGTCATTCCGGCCATGATGGCCAGCGGAAAATTCCACGGCGGAATTACCGCGCCAACCCCCAGCGGAATATACAGCAGCTC
>JBOGLY010000491.1:0-2465 GCA_050746425.1 Acidobacteriaceae bacterium | reverse complement strand
GGGTGGGATGAAACTCTCTCAACCGCGCATCCATTCCGGCAATCCAGATCCAATCGACTCCCGCACCGCATGAATCAAACCCTCCCGTGTCGAAAAATCAGAGGCATACAGTGCGGGATGCAGTTGAATGTGGGCTACTCCGGGAAAAATTCGCAGACTGCCTTTTCGCATCATGGTTTCAGTTCCATGAATCGACACCGGGACGATGGGTGCGTCGGTTTGTTGAGCCAGATAAAACGGGCCTTTCTTAAACGGAAGGAGCTTGCCGGTGCGTGAGCGCGTCCCCTCTGGAAATGCCGTGAGATGCACGCCAGAAGCGAGCACCTTTGCAGCGCGATCAATGCTATCCTTCGCATCTTCCCGGTTTCCCCGGCGTTCGACCGGCACAAAATCCGCCATCCGCATGGCCATTCCGACTAGCGGAATTTTCATCAGGGATCTTTTCAGGAAAACGGTTGTGCGGCCTGGGACAAGTGGCAACAGCAATGGTGGATCGAGGTTCGAAACATGGTTCGCCATGAAAATGCACGCCCTTCCCGCCGGAATATTTTCAAAGCCTTCCGCCTCAATGCGAATTCCTCCCACGCGAAGTCCGGAGCCGGTAATCCACATGGAAAAGCGATACAGGAATGTCACGTCCCCGGTGATCCACGTCCACGGAAACCCGAGCAGGGCACCGATCGGAGCAAGCGCCGCATAGTAGAGAAGAATCGCGATTGCGGAAATCATGCGCGCCTGGCAATACCGCGGAGAGCCTCGGGAAGCCTCTGGTAAATTCCATCGAATCCACCATTTGAAAGTATCGCAACTATGTCTCCCGCTCTCAAATTTTCGGTGAGATGGTCGATGATGGCCGCCACGTCAGGTAGCTGCCTAGCTTCGCATCCGCGCTCCTGTAGCGCCTGCACAATCGCTTCCGGCCGCAGGACGCTCTCCTCCGGGATATTTGCCGCCTGGTACACGGCGGCCAAAATCGTCTGGTCCGCCAAGGCGAGACTGTCCGTCAATTCCTGCTGAAAAACGTTGCGGCGAAGTGTATTGGAACGCGGTTCCACAACGGCCCACACACGCGATCCAGGATATCTGAGCCGCAAAGCGCGAAGGGTCTCGCGAATTGCCGTGGGGTGATGCGCGAAATCGTCGACGATTGTAATGCCATCAATCTTGGCAATCGTTTCCAGCCGGCGCTTGACGCTGCGAAACGTTTTGAGCGCCTTTTGAATGTCATCCGGCGCAACGTTTTGGCCGGCGGCAAGCGCAGCGGCCGCTGTTGCGTTCAACACATTGTGTTCGCCAATCATCGGCATCTCTAGTTGTAGCCACGGCTGCCCATCGCGCTCGATTCGCCAATGGCTGGAACTCCCAATCATCGACAGATCGGCCACTCGCCAATAGGAATCCTTCTCGAACCCGTAGCGCTCCACCGGGCAGATAGCACGAGCGACACATTCCGTCACGTTGCTCGATCCATCGAACGCGACGATTCGCCCTCTCCGAGGCACAAGATTTACCAGGCGCTTGAACGCTGTCTTAACGGAGTCTAGGTCCGCATAGATGTCCGCGTGGTCGAATTCGACATGAGTAAGAATCAGCGCATCGGGAAAATAATGCAGAAACTTCGGCCCTTTGTCGAAGAAGGCCGTGTCATATTCGTCGCCCTCCAGAATAAAAGGGCGCGTTGGCCGCAAGGCAAAACTGGAGCCGAAATTTTCCGCGATTCCGCCGATTAGAAAAGATGGAGCGAGGGCCGGATTTTTTATCCCCGCGGTCTCGTAAATCCACGCCAGCATGCTGGTGGTCGTCGTCTTGCCGTGCGTGCCCGCAATCACCAGAGATTGCCGTTGAACAAGAAATTCTTCATGGATCACTTGCGCCAGTGAACGGAAAGGAATTCGCTGGTCCAAAATAAATTCCAATTCCACATTGCCGCGCGAAATCGCGTTGCCAACGATGACAAGATCGGGACGCGGCTCCAGGTTTTTTTCAGAGAATGGCTGCGCGATCGGAATCTTCAACTGCCGCAGCAGATTGGACATGGGCGGATATGCTGCCTTATCTGAGCCAGTAACGCGCCATCCGCGCAACTGCAACATGCCTGCCAAAGATGCCATGGCGCTGCCGCAAATCCCAATCAAATGGACATGCCGGCCGGTCTCCAAGCCATTTGCGCTTGCCCGTTTCGCTTCGTTCATTGCAGTCCTTCGTTGCGCGTGACTGACGGTTGAAATCGCAGCATCGGCGTATTTGTTAGATCCAGTTCACAGCCGACGCCAATCGGCAGCGTGATATTGCGCTCGCGAACATGACCGGAGCGTAGCCCGATCGCAATGGGCCCTGGAAAATCCGCCAACACTCGCAACAAGACTGAATCCAGCAGTTCCTCGTTTGCGCCAGGCTGCGTGCAGTCGAGCATCGGACCGAAGACAATTCCGAGCGCTTGATCGAGTTTTCCGGCCAGTCGCAAC
>JBOGLY010000490.1:0-2494 GCA_050746425.1 Acidobacteriaceae bacterium | reverse complement strand
ATTCCCGGCGACGCGCAATTCTGGTCGCGATTCCGCTGGCGGGCACCCTCTGTGCGATCGCCGGCGCAGTCGATATCATCGCCTATCTTCTTTTCGGCAAAATTTTCGTCGCCAATATGACCGGGAACACCGCTTTGTTCGCTGCCTCGGTCCTGACCCACGACTGGCGACAAGCGGCAATCCGGTTTGGAGTGGTAATTGCTTTTGTGGCAGGAATCGCTGTGGCGCATTTGGGAATGCGCAAACTCACTCTGGGACGCGAGCACGAGATGAGATTGGTCACCCTCGCAATTGAATTTGTGTTGCTCTCCACGCTGACATTCGCGCCGCATCCTGATCTGGTACGCGCAGGGTTGCTGCTTTTGTTGGCCTTCGCGCTGGCCATGCAGACGAACGCGTTTCGACAGATTGGTCCGGTGAAACTGAATACCTCATTTATCAGCGGCGATCTTGAGAATCTCGGCGAGGCGATTACCGACTCCGAGGGGCCAAGCGCGCGAACGGAAGCGCGTCTACGGACGGCGGTGTTTATTTCCACATGGATCGCCTATGCGATCGGAGCGCTGCTGGGTGCCTATGGAGCGTGGCATTTTGCGGAGCGGGCGCTTTGGATTCCCGCCGGATTTGTCGTGCTGGCGGCGGCCTTCGTGATCCGATCGCCGTCGCAGGGTTGAAAGTGGGGTGGCAAGGCCAGCGTCAAATCCGCCTTAGAAATGGCGCGACAAAAACCCATTCAGTCCGTGTCCGGGCTTCGATCCCCATGTCTGATAGAACCCGAGATACGCATAGTTCTCCGTTTGTCCGGCAACGGAATGCCCATAGCAAAACAGCAGTTGCAGGCCTGGTTTCTTGAAGTAGTAAAACCCGCCCAGATCCACCATCGTCGCAGATTGCGTCTGCGGAGTGGCGAAGCCTTCCTTCGCATGGGAGAAAATTTCGCCGCCCAGCGTCAGTTTCTTGCCGATGTCCCGCTGCAGCAGCCATCCGCCGTATGGAAAGTCTCGATACCCGGTTTGATGAACGATCTGATATCCGGCGCCGCCGTAGCTGGTCCAGGGACCCCAGCTTTTTTGCACCCACAGCGGCAGCTTGTACCAGACGCGACCCACGCCCAGGCCGCTCGCATAATTTCCGGTTGGAGCCTCCAGCATGGTAAAGCTGCCGACCTCCGGCCGGTGTTTGGTTTCCCCGATGTACCGAATCTTTGCGCCGAATTCCATGTCGGTCAGGCCGTAAGCGCTGGGGCCGACCCCCGCCGGATAATACACGGGATTGTTCGAAGGCTGGATTGCTCCCCAGGGCAAAATCACATGAAGTTGCACGTTGGGGACTGCGCCCCAGTTGAACTCAAACGCCGGCCCGGTCGGATCGGTTTCGACCGGCGTGCTCGCTACCGTGCCGAATTGATAAAACTCGTAATGACGAAAATCGACTGGCTCCGGATCGTCGGTTTGAAACGGCGGCCCCGCCCACAGGTTCGCGCTGACCAGCAGGAACAGTAGAAGCAGCGCGCATTTTCGACGACTCAAGGACAATCCTCATCGCAACGGGTGGAGTAAAGATACACCACTGCAGAATCGCAGAGTTTATTGGATGCAATGAATGGCAGTGCAGTCGCGCGCTGTACCGGTAAAGTCTCGCGGGCGTAATTCCGGTTGCTCTATCTTTGCCGCGTACTGTGCGGCTAGAGCGGATTGCACATCGAAGGCGGTCCTTACATCAGCAGCTTTGGGGGAGTGGATTTCTGGTGCGGCAGCAGGCGACGCCGATCCAGTTCTTTCCGCACCAGCGTCAGCCCGTCGGCGCACGCATCGAAAGCATCGGCAAGCCGCGCGAACAGAGGAGCTTCCTCTTCAAACTCGAAAATATTGAACTGCGAGACGATGTAATAGCTCTCTTTGCCCGCGCGTCTGAGCGCCTGCAAAGTTTCATGCTGGTTGCGCCGCAGCCATCGCGCGGACTCGGGAAACATGCCGGCAAAAAAGAGGCTGAAGTCTCCGATGTGCTTGCGGACCTCCCGCTCGCGCGGGAAGGAATATGCCTCTCCGTAGACCGGGTCAGAGGCGACCAGCATATCACTGACTTCGTGCAGGGGTCTGCCGCGGCCATCGCGAATGCGATAGAGTTGTTCGGTTTCGGCAAAGTCGGTCAGGATGCCGGCTACGTAGCTGGAGATTTCGGCGTCGTTCAATTCTGGCGACTGGCTGTAGCAGCCGTAGACGATTTCCTCAAACAATTGTCGCAGCGGATTTTCCGCCGGGACCTCATTGACAGACATAGCGTAGCTCCCATCCCTGAAATTTCACGTCAACTGAAAATTCGGACGCAGCCGTGCAAGTCCTTGAACTTTCGCTTTCTGTGATACGCCGAGCGAACGCGGCGCACACGATTGTTTCGGAGTTCGATGCGATTAATTTACTCGCTACTGTACAAATCTTCACCGCAAAGTTAAAGAAAAATCGATTGCCGGAATGCATTTCGTTAGCAGTCGCAA
>JBOGLY010000489.1:0-2503 GCA_050746425.1 Acidobacteriaceae bacterium | reverse complement strand
CTGTGAAGCGATAGCAAAGGCCATAGACGCGGCGATGCTGCGACTCCACAATTTGCCGCCAGGCATGGCTGTCGCCTTGCAGGCAGCGTCGCACAAGCGCATTAGTCTCTTCCGCCGACTCTAAATTTACGGGCATTCGCTGCCTGGCTTCAGTCGTTCCCTTCGATGATAAGGAGCGAGTTGTTTCGCCGACCCGCCACGGCGGGCCGCGACGCTCCCCAACGCCGAATCGGGTATCGAGTCGCGTTATGCCGCCGTAGGGTGGGGAGAATGCCGCGTGTCCCATGGCAAAAGGTACGCGTTCCACCGTGCGTCGGTTCCCTCACATACTACAGAAAGCCGGAAAGCGCGGCGACAGCATTTTTTCAGATCGAGTGGGGATGGCCGAATTACATGTCGTGGGGAACGTAGTCCGAGGCGACTGGGTTTTCATACAGAGAGTAATCCCGGCTGACCACCGTGATGCCGGATTCCGTCACCAGATAATTCTTGCGGTCTTCATTCGCATCGTATCCGATCACGGTCCCTTCCGGGATTTGCACATCCCGGTCAATAATCGCGCGCCGAATGCGGCAGTGCCGTCCGATCCTGACATGGGAAAAAAGAATGCTCGAGTCCACTTCCCCGTAGGAGTTGACCCGAACATCGTGCGACAAAACGCTGTTCCGCACCGTCGCGCCAGACACAATGCAGCCCGAGGAAATCACCGTGTTGATCGCCATTCCGGTTCGGCCCGGCTCGCCAAAAACGAACTTCGCCGGAGGATATTGCAATGGCCGCGTCCGCATCGGCCAGGTTTTATCGTATAGATTGAAGATCGGCGTCACCGACGCTACGTCCATGTTCGCGTCGTAATAGGCGTCGAGCGTCCCGACATCCCGCCAATAGAGCGCCTCCTGCTTGTTCTCATCCACAAAGTTGAAGGCATACATCTTGTACTGCCCCAGCATCGCGGGAAGAACATTGTGCCCGAAATCGTGCTGCGAATTCGGGTCCTCGGCGTCGCGAATCAACGTCGGCAGCAGAACGTCGGTGTTGAACAGATAAATGCCCATTGAGGCGTCCACCTTGTCCTGGTTGAACGGGGAGCGAATGTCCGTTTGCTGCGGCTTCTCCTGAAAGCCGGTGACTTCTCCCGTCCGCGAGACCTCGACCACTCCGAATCGTGAAACCTCGGACGGATCGATCGGCAGCGTGGCCAGCGTGACATCGGCCCCGGAATCCAGATGCTGCTGCACCATGCGCCCATAATTCATCTTGTAGATGTGGTCGCCGGAAAGCAGCAGAACCCGCTTCGGCTGCTCGCTACCGATCGAATAAATGTTCTGATATACCGCGTCCGCCGTTCCCATGTACCAGTTGGAGCTGACACGCTGCATCGGAGGCAAAATTTCGATGAACTCTCCCAGTTCACTTGCCACCACAGATCCCCAGCCTTCGCGAATATGCCGGTTCAAT
The DNA here is from genome assembly GCA_050746425.1 of Acidobacteriaceae bacterium. Lineage (GTDB taxonomy): Bacteria > Acidobacteriota > Terriglobia > Terriglobales > Acidobacteriaceae > JAKAAZ01. The sequence continues at coordinate 1,045 of JBOGLY010000489.1, read as the reverse complement.
GAGAGCGCCTTGTATTGCGTCAGAATATAAATGCGGTGGAGTTCCGAATTGATGCAGTTGGAAAGTGTGATGTCGATGATCCGATAATTTCCGCCAAAAGGCACAGCCGGCTTGGCGCGATCGCGCGTTAAAGGATAAAGCCGCTCACCGGCCCCACCGGCCAGAAGTACTCCCAGCGTATCTTTCATCGAGGGCATTTGATCCGCCTATCCTTCTCGAACAGCTTCGATGCGAGTATACCAATCCGCCCATGCCTGTCATCTCGATCGCCAGAATTGCTGCGCGTCGATATGCGAGACGCACGCACCTGGATCTCTTCGACATATTAGGATGCGGCGCGGCGCTCTGCCGATATACTATCCAAAATATTCAGTGCGACAATGATCTATATGCGTTCTCATACGGCGTTTCCAGCGCGAATATCATGTTGCAACTGACTCGTGCCGGCAAGCGCTTCGGACATAAACTTCTGTTCAAAAAAATCGACTGGCAAATCGGCCCAGCGGAACGCACCGGCCTGGTCGGCGGCAACGGAACGGGCAAATCCACACTCTTGCGAATCCTGGCAGGACTCGATTCGCTCGACGACGGCTCCATGGACTCGACCGGCGGCATGACCGTCGGCTATCTACCGCAGGATGGATTGCGTCTGGAAGGTCGCTCCGTATTCGACGAATGCCTTTCTGCGTTTGAAAAGGCGCGTTCGCTGGAGCGCCAGATTCAAACGCTCCATTCGCAGTTGGCGGAATTGTCTCCCGATTCGCCTGAATATGCCGCGGTCAGTGATAGATTGCACCGCGGCGAGGCCGAATTTCACTCGCTGGACGGCTACACGATCGAGGCGCGCGTCGGCATCGTGCTGTCAGGTCTCGGCTTCTCAAAAGAAGATTGGGCCCGCAAGACGGAAGAATTTTCCGGCGGCTGGCAAATGCGCATCGCGCTCGCAAAACTGCTGCTGGAAACACCCGATCTTCTTCTGCTCGATGAACCCACCAACCATCTGGATCTGGAAGCGAGAAACTGGCTGGAAGGCTACCTGCATTCC
>JBOGLY010000488.1:0-2526 GCA_050746425.1 Acidobacteriaceae bacterium | reverse complement strand
CCGGAGTCGATCGCCTGGGGGTGCATTAGAAATATCCCTCGCGTTTCTTGATCTCCATCGAACCTTCCTGGTCGTGGTCGATGGCGCGGTTCTCGCGTTCGGAACGATGGAAGCCGAACATTTCCTGGATGATTTTGGGCAGCGTGTCGGCCTGGGACGCGATTGCGCCGGTGCAAGGCACGCATCCGAGCGAACGCATTCGCACCGTGCGGCGCTCAGTCTTTTCGCCGGGCAGCAACGGGATGGGACCCTGCGGCAGCAGGACCGATCCACCGCGAATGACAACTTCGCGCTCCTTCGCAAAATAAAGCGGAACGATGGGAATGTCTTCTTTGTAGATGTAGAGCCAGACGTCGAGCTCGGTCCAGTTTGATAGCGGAAAAACTCGAATGGTCTCGCCTTTGTCCAGCTTGCCGTTGTAATAGTTCCACAACTCCGGCCTCTGGTTGCGCGGGTCCCACTGTCCGGCAGCGTCGCGAAAAGAATAAATCCGTTCTTTGGCGCGCGATTTTTCTTCGTCGCGCCGAGCGCCGCCAAACGCGGCGTCGAAGCCGCCTTCCGCCAGCGCATCCAGCAAGGAACGAGTCTTCAGCAATCCGCAGCATTTCTGCGTTCCCAGGGCAAAGGGCGTCGCGCCATTATCCAGCGCCTGCTGATTTTTGTGTACGATCAGCTCCGCTCCAACTTCCTTCACGTATCGGTCGCGAAACTCGATCATCTCGGGAAATTTGTAGCCGGTGTCCACGTGCAGCAAGGGAAACGGAATTTTCCCTGGATAGAATGCCTTTTGTGCCAGCCGCAGCAGGACGGAAGAATCCTTGCCAATGGAATAGAGCATCACCGGGGCCGCAAAACTGGCAGCGGCTTCGCGGAGAATGTGGATGCTCTCCGCTTCCAGCATCTCGAGATGGCTCAATCGCGGCACAGATGGCAGCCCTTCCGTGCTAAAAGCCGGAAGCTGGTCCAATTCCTCTTCGTATAGATATTGTGTCATCGGCAGTCCTGACCCCTTTCTAGATTGCTGCTGAACGGGTGGGATTCTGCCAAAATAAAAAACCCACCTGAGCGGCTCTTCCGTCGGTGGGCGTCTGAATTTGGGTTACTTCGAAAGCTTTGTCAGCTTTTTATGCTACCCCGACCCGTGCAGAAGACATGGATTGTGTCCGCATGGTACACATGCAACACTGGCAACCCACGCTGCTGGTCGAGAACTTCATCTTGAGTAATACTTTAAGCCCCATTGCGCCTAAGGTCAAGGGAAACATTGAAATCAGCGATTTACCGGCGATTTCCATCGGACATGATGGCCTGAAAGCAGTTGTCCGGGCGCCTGAATGCGCGATGGGTCGCGGCGCGTGAATTCTGGTTACTGGAGCGACGGTCCCTCGCCCGCCCTAGCGCGGATCCGAGAATATCCCCGGTTGGGATAACAGACATAATGAGTCAATCACCCGTCGCGCTAGACTGGAATCCATCCATGATAAGTCCGGCGATTGCGACAGCAGCCATTCTCACGCTGGCGCCATTTCTGACGGCGGCGTTCTTTCCGACTGAATTTGCAAGTGCCGCAGAGAAACTGTCACCGCGCATCCGCCTGCTTTGCCCAGCGGCGTTGTGTGTGCCCTATCTGCTGGTCGCCTGTGCCAGTGGCATCTTTCATTGGGGCTGGCTGGCATTGTATGCACTGCTGCCGATCGCAATTTCGGCGCTAATGTGGCAGGCGCGGCGTTGCGACCCTGAGCGGCGCGGCAACTGGCGAGACTTTGTGCTGCTCGCCGCCCTGGGCCTGGCGGTCGATCTTCGCTGGTTCGAGCACGCGTGGCCGCCACACCTTACCGTCTTCAACAAAATTCTTCTCCTCGATGCCGGCATCTGGGGGTTCCTGATCGTTCGGCGACTCGATGGCGTCGGTTTCAATCTTCGCTTGAAAATGCGCGACCTTGGCATCGGATTGCGAGAGCTTGTCTTCTACACACCCATTGCAATCTCGCTCGGCCTGGGTCTTGGCTTTTTGCATCTGCATAAGTCGGTGCCGTGGATTGGGCGGCTGCCGTGGGCGCTTCTCTTCACATTTTTCTTCATTGCCATTCCGGAAGAGCTGTTCTTTCGCGGTTGGTTGCAGAACCTTCTGGAGCGGCGCATTGGGCGCTATCCCGCGCTGTTTCTCACTGCGGCGCTGTTCGGTCTGTCGCACTTTAACAAGCGCGCCGTGCATTTCAATTGGCGATACGTGTTGCTGGCTACGCTTGCGGGGATTTTCTATGGCCGGGCTTGGCGTCAGCAACGGCGCGTTGGCGCTTCCGCGATTACCCATGCATGTGTCGATACGATATGGTCGCTGTGGCTGCGGTGATGGCCAGGATGAACTCGATATTGCAGATAGCCCAGGCCGACCCGCATATTGTGGGTCGCCGGATTCGGGACCGTAATCGCGATTGCGATGCCAAAGATTGCGTGGGCGATTGCGAGTGGGTAGACACTGCGGTATCGCAGGAAGAGCAGGCAGGCAGCCGCGCCCCAGAGCAA
>JBOGLY010000487.1:0-2549 GCA_050746425.1 Acidobacteriaceae bacterium | reverse complement strand
GACAGGCATTCAACCAAATGAACAGGCGGAGGAAAAGCCTGCCGGAACCTCGCTGACGGATTACATTCTGCAAGCCGCCCGCCGCTCCGACGATCCTATATTGAAGATCGGTCAGACCGCGTACTCGGTCGGCGACGCGCAGTCCCAGCACGGCACCATTGTCGTTGTTGGCCTGCCGCTGCCGCCCAACGTCGGAGTGGCTGTTCACGATATTGAAGCGGGAACGCAACGCTATTGGAGAGTGTTGCGGGCGCGCCGCCGAGTTCGCCAGACCTATCTTCTCGTCCTGCTGTTGTTGACCGGATTGACGTTTTTCGTCAGCAGTTGGCTCGCGCTGTTTCTTTCCAAGCAAGTCACCCAGCCGGTGGAAGCGCTTGCCGACGCCATGGATGCGATGGCATCCGGTGATTACGGCTCTCGCGTCGATGTTGCCGCCTCCGGGGAACTTGGCGAGCTGATGCGTTCGTTCAACCACATGGCCACTGACCTTCAGACCAGCCGCACTCAGCTCGAGTCTTCCACCCATCAACTTTCGCGGGCCAACGCCGCCATCGACGAACGGCGGCGCGAACTGGAAACCGTGCTCGAAACCATTCCCAGCGGCGTGGCGACGCTCGATAACGACTTGAAAATCATCCAGGCCAATCGCGCTTTTTGCGAAATGCTCGATCCCCTCGGCGAGCTTTCAATCGAAGACCAGCCGATTCAATCGCTGTTCCCAACTGAATCCGCCCTGGAGATTGCGCGTGTCCTGCGCCGCAGCCGTCGCCTGCCCGTGGCCTCTACTGAAGTTGAGGCGCAAAGCCCCCGCGGCTCCCTGCATCTGATCCTGACAGCGACACAGTTGCGCGGCTCCGTTCCTGGACACCTGGTTGTAATCGACAACGTCACCGACGTATTGCGCGCGCAAAAGCAAATGGCCTGGAAAGAAGTTGCGCAGCGCGTCGCGCATGAAATCAAAAACCCTCTCACTCCCATTGCGCTTTCCGCCGAACGTATTGCGCGTCACGTCGACCGCGGCGTCACCGCCGATTCGTCGAATCTGCTGCGCAGCTCGACGGAGGTCATTCTCTCTTCGGTCGAAACCTTGCGCCAGCTTGTCGATCAGTTTTCCGTCCTTGCCGATTTCCCCGCCCCCAATCGCACCCCCACCGATCTCAATCAAGTGGTCGAAAATACCCTCAACCTGTTTGCCGACCGCCTCGACAGCATTGAAATCAGGCTGCGCCTCGCGCCGAACCTTCCTCTCGTAATCGCCGATGCGGAGGCGCTGAAGCGAGCCTTCAGCAACCTGATCGACAATGCGGCGGAGGCCATGCAATCCAGCCTGCTGCGCGTTCTCACCGTGCAAACGGGCATCAATGAAGCGCAGACCATGGCGGAAATTGCCATCGCCGACACCGGTCACGGCATCACCGATGAGATTCGCGAGCGCCTCTTCCTGCCCTTTTTCTCCACCCGTCGCCGCGGCACCGGCCTTGGGCTTTCCATTGCCGCGAAGATCGTGCAGGAACACCAGGGCAATATCCACGTAGAAAAGAATTTTCCTGTGGGCGCTCGATTCATCATCATGGTTCCCTTCGCGGAGCCTGTCCCTGCGCAGGAATTCGTCGTGCCTTCCGCCAGCGCGGTTGAGCAATGAACCACGTCCTGGTGGTCGACGATGAGCCCGACATTCGCAGCACACTCGAAGCGATTCTCGCCGAGGAGGGATACGCCGTCACCACTGCGGCCACGGCGGCTGAAGGTATCGATCTGGTCCGCGATGCAGCGTTTGACGCTGTCCTGCTGGACATCTGGCTGCCCGACCGCGACGGTCTTGAGGTCCTGCAACAGGTCAGAAGCCTCGACGCAGTTGCGGGTCCTGAAGTCATCATTATCTCTGGCCATGGCACCATTGAAACCGCCGTGCGCGCCACCAAGCTGGGAGCGTACGACTTCCTCGAAAAGCCGCTGTCGCTGGAACGCACGCTCATCATCCTGAAGAATGCCGTTGAGGCGCGACGACTGCGCATCGAGAATCGTGAATTTCAGCAGCAGTTGACCGCCCGCGCGCGCATCACCGGTGAAAGCGTTCCAGTAAAAGCGTTGCGGCAGCAGATTCGCCTGATGGCGCCCACCAATGGTCGCGTCCTCATTTATGGCGAATCCGGCACCGGGAAAGAACTTATCGCGCGCGCCATGCACGCCGAAAGTCAGCGCGCCGACCGCGTGTTCGTCGAGTTGAATTGCGCCGCCATTCCAGAGGATTACATTGAAGCCGAATTGTTCGGCTATCGCCACGGCGCCCTGCCAGCGGGCCCGCCGGAAAAGCGCGGCACCTTCGAGCGGGCCGACAGCGGCACTCTGTTTCTGGATGAGGTCGGCGACATGAGCCTGAAAACTCAGGCCAAGGTGCTTCGTTCGCTCGACGAGCAGCAGTTCACCCCCGTTGGTGCGGCCCAGCCAATTCGCGTCGATGTTCGCCTGATCGCCGCCACCAATAAAAATCTTGAAGATGAAATTGCCAGGGGAAATTTTCGCGAGGACCTTTTCTATCGGCTCAACGT
>JBOGLY010000486.1:0-2556 GCA_050746425.1 Acidobacteriaceae bacterium | reverse complement strand
TCCTGCATGTATCGTCCGCGATTGCGCACCGTCCGCACCGCATCCGCAAACGACAGCGTTCCCGCGGCAACATGGGCCGAATATTCCCCCAGCGAGTGTCCCGCGGCGATCTGGCACACAACTCCCCGCTCTCCCAAAACCCGCATTGCCGCCACGGAAACCGTCAGAATCGCCGGCTGTCCATGCTCCGTCAGCCGCAATCGCTCTTCCGGCTCGTCAAAGCAAAGTCGCGAGATGCGGAATCCCAGCGCTTCGTCGGCCTCTTCAAACACCGCGCGCGCCACCGGAAATTGCTCGCAGAGTTCGCGGCCCATGCCAACCGCCTGCGATCCCTGCCCCGGAAAAAGAAATGCAATTGTTTTTTGTGCGTTCGAGTTAATAATTGGCGTGCTCATATTAAAGAACTATTGAAAGGGAGGATAGAAGGGTTTGCAAGCGCGAATGACACGTCTGCGACCACCATGTATATCAGTTCGGTTGTGCATGCAAACGCGACTGCAAAATGATCCTTCGCATCATGAACGCACACCAGATTGAACAAATAGCAAGCAGAAGCGGGATCAATATTCCTAAAAAGAGTCTTTCGGATACCAACGAGCCACCACTCAAGTGAAGAATCACATACGTGAAACCCCATCCATACCAAGCCGTTAATACAATACTTGCGCAGAATGCTGTCGGAACCGCAATCCGCAACGAGAAAGGAACCAATATCCCGGCCAGCAATAGGAGCGTCGAAGTTACCAACCATGCTTCGATCAGCAGACTTGTCCATCGACCCGTAGGAAGTCCACTCGCGTAGGCCCCCATAATAGCGCCTATGCACAGCACAGAATAGAGTCCCGTGAAAATCCAAAGAACCGAGCTGAACCACTTCATGGCACACCCTCGATCTAAGATTGCGCTGCTTCAACCCAAAAGTGCTGTAGAAATTATGTGTTGATACTGGAAAGTCGTACTCATCCGGGATATGTTTCCGCCGGCACCCCATTCAACGCCGTCAGCCCCTGCTCAATATGCGCATTCACATTCGCCTGGGCAAATTCCGCTGCCACGCGAATTCCATTCATAACGGCGCGATCGTTCGACGAGCCATGCCCGACGATGCACACCCCGCGCACGCCCAGCAGCGGCGCTCCGCCGTATTCCGATTGGTCGAAACGCCTTTTGAAATGATTGAATGCCTTGCGTGAGAGCAGCGCGCCCACCTGCGCCGTCACCGTCGATGTCAAGGATTCCCGCAGCGACTCCCGTACTAAACGCACCAGTCCTTCGGAGGCCTTCAGCGCCACGTTGCCTATGAACCCATCGCACACCACAACGTCCGCATGTCCGTTATAAATATCGCGGCCCTCAACGTTGCCCAGGAAGTTGATGGGCAACTGCTGCAGCAGCGGAAAACTCTCCCGCGTTAGCTCATTGCCTTTGCTCTCTTCCTCGCCAATCGACAGCAGTCCCACCCGCGGACGCTCAATCTTCAGCACCGCGCGGGCATACATCTCGCCCATCACTGCGAACTGCTCCAGGTTTTTCGGCTTGCAATCGACATTCGCGCCCACATCCAGCAGCAGGCAGGGCCTGCCGGTGCTCGTCGGCAACACCGCCACCAGCGCTGGTCGGTCCACGCCCGGCAGCGTGCCCAGCACCATTTTCGCCGTGGCCATGGCCGCGCCGGTATTGCCGGCCGTCATAAATCCGGCGGCCACGCCCTCGCGCACCATCTTCAGGCCCACGCGCATCGACGAGTCCCGCTTCGAGCGCACAGCCTGCACAGCTTTTTCATCCATGCCGATGGCTTCGCTGGCCTGAACAATTTTTATGGGAAGATGGCGCGCGCCGACGCGATGCATCTGCTTCGCCAGCAGCGGTCGCAGCGTGCGCTCCGGCCCAATCAGATGGACCCGCACCTCAAGCTGCCGGCACGCCAGGATCGCACCACGAATCTCCGGCTCTGGAGACTTGTCGGAGCCCATGGCGTCAAGAGCAATGTCGATCAGCATGGAGAAGTGGTTGGCTAGCTCTTCTTTTCCTTGGTCGCGATGGCCAGCACGTTGCGGCCTTTGTACGTCCCGCATTTCGGGCAGGCATGATGCGGCAGCTTGCGCTCATGGCAGCTCGGGCATTCAGACAGCGACAGCGACGAAAGAAAATCGTGGGAACGGCGCTTTGCGGTGCGCTGTTTCGAGTGGCGTCGTTTCGGATTCGGCATGAAAATTCCCTTTCCCCGCCGCTCTTTCCTCTCGCTCGTTCGCGCGCCCATCGAGGCGCTTTTCCGGTGAGAGTTTCCAAACGCGGGTGCAACAATCTCTTTAGAATTATGGCTTGTCCTGGCTGCGAATCCCCTGCGGCTCGAATGCCTTCAGTCGGTTCCAGCGCGGATCGGTCGAGGCGGCCGCGCAGTCGCAGGGAGCCGTGTTGCGGTTCCGGCCACACTCCGGACAAAGTCCCTTGCAATCCTCGCGGCAAAGGCTCTTGGCAGGTAGCGCCAGAAGGATCTGCTCGCGCAGCACATCTTCAAGCAATAAACCGTCTCCTTCATAGTAGCCGATTTCGGTC
>JBOGLY010000485.1:0-2582 GCA_050746425.1 Acidobacteriaceae bacterium | reverse complement strand
GGATATGGCCTTTTTCCAGCAGCGGCAAAACACGATGACGAAGTTGGCGTTCAATTTTTTCCTCGAGAGGCATTGCCTTGCCGTGGTCGGCGTTGGTCACGATGCAGGTGCGGGCGTCGACGTGGATTCCTTTCAGCCCGGATTGCCCGTAAAGCTCGCTGACCATGCGGCTGGACAACCGCTCGCCGAAGGACGCAACCAGGTCCGTCGTGCGCGGAGTCAACTCCTGAACAGCGGCCAGCCCGCGCAGCAAATCGTCGAGCGCCTCGAACTGCTCTTCCATCCAGCAATGCGTGGGGGCGACGGAAGCCGCGGTCAGCATCGCGGAGACGGCATCCAGGTGCCGATTCCGCAGGCGGGAACTGATGGCGAGCGCGCCCGCACGATCACCGCGTTCTGCTGCCGAGGCGGCAGCCAGCAACTGGTCCGTCACCTTGGCCATGGCGCTGACGACTACGACTGGGGTAAGTCCGCGCGCGCGGCGGCCCTCGACAATTTCAGCGGTACGCGCAATCGCGGCCGGGCTCTCGACCGAGGTGCCGCCGAATTTCATGACAACAATTTTCATCTTGCCGCTCATGACTTCCATCCGGATGGCGACAGTTTGCCTTGCGAGGCAAGCAGCTCCGCATTCAACAGCGCCGCGCCGGCAGCACCGCGGATGGTGTTGTGCGAGAGCACGGTAAATTTCCAGTCCAACAATGAGCAGGGTCGCAACCGACCTACCGTGGCTGTCATTCCACGCCCGCGCATGCGGTCTAGGCGAGGCTGCGGGCGGTCTTCCGCGCAATCGTATTCAACCGGCTGATCGGGCGCGGTAGGGAGATTTTTGCCGCACAACGGCCGAAACTCACGCCACGCGTCAAGAATTTCTTCGCGCGTTGGTTTGCTGGCAAGCTCGATGCTGACGCTTTCCGTGTGGCCATCTTCGACGGCGACGCGATTGCAATGCGCGCTCACCTTCGCATCAAGCGGAACGATATTAGAGTCTTCCAGTCTGCCAAGCAGTCGCCGCGTCTCCGCTTCCAGCTTTTCCTCTTCATTCCGAATGAAAGGAACAACATTGCCCACGATGTCTAGCGACGCAACGCCGGGATATCCGGCGCCGCTGATCGCCTGCATTGTGCTGACAAATACTGACCGAAGACCGAATCGCTCCGCCAGCGGTTTCAACGCCAGCACCAGCCCGATAGCGGAACAATTAGGGTTGGTCACAATATAGCCGCGTTTTCTGGTGCTTGAATGCGGGCCGCTCCAGTTCTGCCTCGGAATCAGCGCAAGATGGTCGGCATTCACTTCTGGAATGACCAACGGAACATCGGCCTGCATCCGAAATGCGCTGGAATTCGAAATGACCGCGCATCCCGCAGATGCAAACTTTGGCTCCAACTCGCGTGCAATGTCGGTATCGAGCGCTGCAAAAATAATTTCAGGAACGCCGTCGGGGTTTTGCTCCGGGGTCGCGGGAGACACCGGCAGCATCGCAATCGCAGGCGGTATTGGCGTTTCGAGTTTCCAGCGCACAGCATCGGCGTACGACTTGCCGCTGGAGCGGTCGCTTGCGGCCAGCCACGTCACCTGAAACCATGGATGGTTCTGCAATAGCTGGATGAAACGCTGGCCAACCATCCCCGTCGCGCCCAGAATGCCTATCTTGTATGTGGTCTGCATGAAGAATAATTATTTCATTTATAGCAGCCGAGTGCGCGCCGCTGCATTACTTGCTGAAGGTAAAGTTTGCAACTGACGTTTTGCGAGCTTCTACGGCGATCGTTTGTGTTTCGGCTCCCAGCTTCTCCTGCACCGCAACCAGCGTGTAAGTTCCCGGCGGCAGGCCGTGGATTTCAAACTTTCCGTTCGCATCGGAAACGGCAAAGAATGGATTGTCGACAACGTTGAGGAACGCTTCCATCCATGGATGATTGTTGCAGCGGATGGGAATCATCAGGCCAGCGGTGCAAAAGACATGTTGCTCAGTCCCGGCCATGGGAGGCTGAGAAATATCGAATCCAGTGCTGTCGTCGCTGCCTGGCGGAACGATATGCACGTTGTGCATGGTTCGATCGCTGTTGCGAAATTCAACCGGCTGTCCGGCCATAGCGCCGATTACATGTGGAACATAGCGGCAGTTTCGCTGATCGAGAACGACCGGAGTTTGCGCTGCCTTGTAACGGCGATTGCCTAGACCGCTCTTGATATAGACGAAAACATTTGCAAGCCGACCATCATGGACAACGTATTGCTCAGTGGTGTTCGGAGTTTTCATGCCTTCATTGCACGCCGGGTCCTGCGCCATGTCGATCACGATGGGCGTTGGCGCGTCGCCGCGAAAATGAATCGTGCCGGAGATGGAGCCTGCCGTTGCGGAGGCGATCTCCGTGTACGTGACGTGGGCTGGAGCTTGTACGGCAGCGGAGGATCGATGAACTGACGAATTTTTGTTGCATCCAGCCAGCGCCAGAGCCAGCAGCGGAATGATCCAGAATCCGGCGCGCACGCAACTTTTTCCCGACATGTTAAATTTTCCTTTCCATCCTAACGGAGGGATGATCGCCGAACGAATGATTGCGGCTGCTCTAACT
>JBOGLY010000484.1:0-2585 GCA_050746425.1 Acidobacteriaceae bacterium | reverse complement strand
GTCTGGTCCTTATGCTGGTCGGCATCCCGCTGGGACTGTCTTCCCGGCGTGGTGGCAAGAGCATGGGATTTGTGCTGACGATTTTTCTCGTCTTCATCTATTACTTTCTTTCGTCGACTGGAATGGCGCTGTCGAAGCAACAAAAGATCCCCGTACTGCTGGGGGTTTGGGGAGCGAACCTGATATTCGGCATGGCGGGAATGCTGCTGCTGTATCAGATGTCGCGAGGCACGGTACGACTTCCAATGCCGCGAATGGGCGAAAATGCGCGCAGGATATTTCGTCGCAGAACTGAGCCGGCAACTGGAACTGTCTTCAGCGCGCTGCCGCGACGCACGTTGTACGAAGGTTTTCCGCTGATTCTCGACGATTATGTCCTGCGCTCGTTTATCGGCTCGTTTCTTCTGGTGGAAGTCAGTTTCGTCATGCTGTCGCTCGTTTTTTCCTTGTTTGAGCTGTTGAGCGACATTATCCGCAATCATGCCTCGATGGAGATTGTCGGTGAATACCTGCTGAACCTGACGCCGAGCATGATCTACACCATTACGCCGCTCAGCGTGTTGATCGCCGTCCTGGTGACGATAGGCGCGCTGAATCGTTCCAGCGAACTTATCGCGATGAAGGCAACCGGCATCAGCATTTACCGCACCATCGTACCGATTTTTTTGGTTGCCGCGGCACTTGCCGTCGTGATGTTTTCTTTCGACCAGCTTTATTTGCCGAATGCAAATCGCAAACAGGAAGCGCTTCGCAGCGAGATTAAAGGCAAGCCGCCACGCACTTTTCTGCGCCCGGACCGCGAATGGGTGTTTGGAAAAAGCAAGCCCGATGAAGGCTCGCGCATTTTTTATTACGAATACTTTGATTCCGCCAACAACCGCTTTGCCAACCTGACGGTGCTGGAGTTTCAGCCCAACAAGTTCGTTCTATCGGGGCGCATTTTTGCGTCGGACGTAGTCTGGGACCCGCAGCAACATCAATGGACTTTCGAAAACGGGTGGGTGCGGACGTTCCAGGGCGGTTCCATTACGTCTTACCGGACTTTTAGTCGCGAGGTATTTCCAGCAATCACCGAGCCGCCCGGTTATTTCAAGAAAGAAGATCTTCAATCTTCCGAAATGACCTTCTCGGAGCTAGCCCACTATATCCACGACCTGAGCCAGAGCGGATTCGACACGTTGCCTCTGCGCGTGCAACTCGACAAGAAACTTGCCTATCCACTGGTCACGCTGGTCATGGCGATTCTGGCGGTTCCCTTTTCGCTGACCATGGGACGGCGCGGATCGCTCACTGGCGTTGCGATTGCCATTGGCGTGGCAATCGCGTATTGGATGGCCGCCGGACTGTTTGAGGCGATGGGCAATGTAAACACGCTGCCCGCCATGCTGGCCGCATGGTCGCCCGATCTGCTGTTTGGCCTGGTTGGGGGCTACCTCCTGCTGCGCACGCCGACGTAGCGGTCCCTATAAACCGCAGCTCCCTCCACTTAGCTGCGCTACGGTCGGGATGACAAATTCATTTACCTCCGTTGGCTACAATGAACATTGAGAAGGCATCGCTTTGACTCTGCTTGAAAATTTGCGGCCCCTGTTCCCGTACATGCGGCGTTATCGCCGCGGATTTATGCTGGGCGGGTTCTACGCCGTCTGCTCGAACGCAATCTGGATATTGCTGCCGTTGGTCCTGCTGCAGGCGATCGACGACATGACGAAGCACTTTAATTACCACGAAGTTGTTTTCTATGCGGAGCTGGTAATTGTTTTGGCCGTATCCAAAGGCATTTTTCTCTTTCTGACGCGGTGGGTCTTGATCGGCCTCTCTCGCGATATTGAATACGACATCCGCAACGACCTGTTCCGTGTGCTCGAGCGACAAGCCCCTTCGTACTTTCAGGAAAATCGCACAGGCGACATCATGGCGCGCGCCACCAACGATCTGAATGCAGTGCGCATGTTGCTGGGTCCCGCCATCATGTATAGCGCAAATACGCTGCTGTTCACTATTGGCGCGCTGATATTCATGGTCCGGATCAGCCCCTGGCTGACGTTGCTGGCGTTCGTGCCGCTGCCCGCGGCCAGCATCCTCGTCCAATATTTTGGACGTAAAATTCACGAGCGCTTCGAGCGCATCCAAGCCATGTACTCCGACATTTCCGCGCAGGCGCAGGAGAACATCTCCGGCGCGCGCCTGGTGCGGGCCTTCGCGCAGGAAGAAGCGGAAATTTCCGCTTTTGAGCGCGCCAACACGGAGTACATCCGTCGCGCATTGCTACTGGTCCGCCTGATGGGAATGCTGTGGCCGACGCTCGAATTCATGCTGGGCATTTCACTCGTGGTGGTTCTGCTAGTTGGCGGGCACGAAGTTGTCAGCGGAAGGATTTCCGTGGGAGCGTTTGTGGCATTCACCATGTACATGACCATGCTGACCTGGCCGGTGATTGCGTTGGGATGGGTGGTCAACCTGGTGCAGCGTGGCACCGCCTCGGTAACGCGCATTCACGAAATCCTGATCGCCGAGCCGACCATCTCCGACGCAAGCCTGCCCGATAGCGGCCCGGTAGTGGAGAACATTCGCGGAAACATTGA
>JBOGLY010000483.1:0-2591 GCA_050746425.1 Acidobacteriaceae bacterium | reverse complement strand
ACCATGTACGAAGATTTTCATGCCATCGATCACTGGACCCAGGAAGATCTGCACTGCGCCTGGAAAGGGAACATCGTTGCCATCGCCACCCGCCACGCGGATGCCGTGGATGTCCTGTTTGAGGTGAATGGACGCTCCCTCGCGATTGCCATGCCGTTGCCCGCATGGGTGGAGTTTCGCAAGCGGACCGGCAATGTCATCACGGATTATCTCGCCGCCCAGATCGCCGGGCATTATCTGAAGCAGGCAATTGAAAATGGATACGATAGCGGCCGCGAAATCTACACCATGACCGCCGACGAAGTCCTGTCCCACCTCGACATCGTCATGCATCAGGCGCGCTCAACTCGCAACCTCCCCGTGCTCCCCATCCTCACCGCCGCCGATTGAACTGCGCCACTGGAATTTCGTCGCCTGGCCCCACCCAATCTCGTCGGCCCATGGCTGTCTTCTAGCGGAAGGCTGGTATGTCTTTCGACCTGGCTATGCATAAGGCCTGTTCTTCAATTTGCCAGATGAAAGCCTTCCTGGAGCACGCACGCGCTTACCAGAATCATCAGCACCTGATCGATGGCGACCCGTGCGCCTTCATCCATCGTGGGCAAGCTGTTTAGAAGGCGAACCACTTTCTTCTGGTCGAAAAACGGAATGGACTTAAGAACAGGCCCGCGCAGCGTGTCGTTGATAAGCGCGCTCAGCTTTTCTTTTGGATTTAAAGTCGCCGGCGGACTCAGGAACGGGTGCTTTTGCCTGCGATATACGGTGTCCGTAATGACATCGCGGACCGCCTCTCTAAGAACATATTTCTCCGTCAATCCGTGGATTTTCTGACTGACCGGCTGGGAAACGATCATTTCTACCACGTGATGATCGAGAAACGGCACGCGCCCTTCGACGGAATGCGCCATCTCCATGCGATCGCCGAGGACCGTCAGAATGTAGTTCGGCAGCATGGTTTTCGCCCATAGGTACAGCGACTGATGCACGGGTTCGCGACATTCGAGCTGCCTGCGAACGTCGAGTGCGCTGAGCAATGCGTGATAGCTTTCGGCCTGTCCAAACCTTTCGCCGAACTCGTCGGACAGCAGGTCCTGCATCTTGGCTGCCCGGCCGGAAAATGTCTCGATCCAGGAGGGAACAAACCCCAGCGCCCGTCGCACATTGTCGAGCGGCAGAGCCGGACCGTCTGGCATCAGCAGGCCACGCGATACGCGGTTGAGCCGTTCCAGGTCCTCAAGAAGCGCCGCAATTTCTTCCGGACTTTGACCGCTTCGGTTATAGAGGACCATATCGCGCCGGAAGTGCGGATATCCGCCCAATATTTCATCGGAGCCTTCCCCGGTCATTACAACTTTGTACCCGGCGTCGCGAACGGCACGGCTCAACAGGAATTTCGCTACGCCGTGCGCATTGACGCAAAATGTTTCAGACTGCAACGTGGCATCGGCAAAGTTGTCCGCCAGATCGTCCTGTCGAATCGGGATTGGGAAAAACTCCGCCCCCGCTTTGGCCGCCATTTCACGGGCCTCTTTTTCCTCGTCGTATTCCGCGTGGTCAAATGTAAGAGTGAAGGCGCGGATCGGATCGGGATGATGCTTCGCCGCAAGGCCCAGGACCGCGCACGAATCCAACCCGCCGCTCAGATAACAACCCACCGGCACATCGGCGCGAAGACGGACCCGCACCGCATCTTCGAGCGCTTCGCGGAATTCCGCGGCGTAATCGGCATCGGAGCGTCGCGAGGCGGTTTCACCCACTTGTGGATAATCGAAATCCCAATAACGATGAATCTGGATGTGCTTTTCCGTTGCGACCAGATAGTGCCCAGGCGGGACTTGATGCACGCCGTCGAAAAGAGTGCGCACCGGATGACCGCCGCCCTCAATGGAGTGGTACACGGACTCAGCGTCCCACCGGGCCGGCACTCCCGCGGCAAACAGGGCCTTCACTTCCGACGCCAGGTACAGCGTTTCATTATGGAAGGCATAGAACAACGGCTTGATGCCGAACCGATCGCGGGCCGCGAACATTGTTCGGTTGATGGAATCCCAGATTACAAACGCAAATTCGCCGCGCAACCGGTGCAGGCAGTGCATTCCAACATCCTGATAGAGGTGCAGAGCGATCTCGCTGTCGGAGCGCGTTCGCAGGCGGTGCCCCGACGATTCCAGTGCATGCTGGATTTCTTCAAACCCGTAAAATTCCCCATTCACGATGATTCGGACTCGTTCATCCTCGCTGGCAATCGGCTGGTCGCCGGTTGTCAGATCGATGATGCTAAGCCGGGCATGGCCCAGGGCAACTCGCCCGTCGGGCGATATCCACTGTCGTTGGCCATCCGGTCCGCGATGATAGAGGCTTTGCGTAGTCCGTTGCATTGCTTCTTCAGAAATTCGATCGCGACGCGAAAAAAGAGCGGCAATTCCACACATATTTCATACTCTCCGATAAGTGAGCTTTAGTGCCGAGTAGGAAAGAGACGCTGGGTGTGGCCGATTCTAACATGACGAAGTTCTCTCGCACCTCGATATCGTCTTGCATCAGGCGCGCTCAACTCGCAACCTCCCCGTGCTCCCCATCCTCACCGCCGC
>JBOGLY010000482.1:0-2623 GCA_050746425.1 Acidobacteriaceae bacterium | reverse complement strand
ATGGATCCCAGACGAAAATCTATAATCTCAACTGGAAAGGATGTCCCGCTACATTCTGGAAACTATCTCCTGAAACTTGACAGTCGTTTGGCTTGAGTGGGGTTGAAGGAAGCCGACCTGAATCATTCCAACCTGAACAATCGAAATTCTCCCTAACGATGCCGCTACCGCGTCCAAACCAGCGACCAATCGCGGATCGCTGGATCGATTGTCGCGAACTCACGATTGCTCTTCCATTGAACATTTTTGCCTGCGGCCAGATGAAAACTTTTACCAAGCGTTGCTGGAACAGAAACGCTGGCAGGCACCGGTCCTTCTGCTCGATGGAAAACCAGCCGCCAGCCTGCGTTTTTGTCGAGCGGCTCCAGGTCGATATTCAGCCTGCCAAAGCGTGTTGGCGTGCCGACAAGCCCGTACGGCTGGCCGGGCGCAAGCTGGTCTTCCGTGATTCCGGCTAGAAGCCGAAGGTCCGGGCCGTCCTCCAGCGCCAGGACGTGCCGCATATAGCGAATACATTCCGCGCTGGCCCAGTTGTGCGGCATGTCCCCCACATAAGACGCAAGCAGGGCGTGCTGCAGCGGTTGCTCCTCCCGCCAGCAGTATTGCGGGCTGGCGTGGTTCAGGAAGCCGATAAACGTATCGTTCGCCGCCCGTTTCATTCCCAGCCACAAATAGACCTCGGCGACGAATGCCGCATTGTAGTTCCAGACTCCCTCGTGATGGATCCATCCGGTTTCAGCCGGAATGTCTTCCTGCCGCACAGCCCGCATCAGTTCCACATGCCCTTTGACCACAGGATGCTGGGCGTCGAAGACCCGCCCCGGAAAAATCGTGTGAGATAAAGCCCACTGTGCGGATTGCGGTCTTGGCCGGTCCCAGGGATCGGGAACCCGCCACGATGGATCTTCCTTGAGCTCCATGGGAAGATACTCGAATTTTCCGTTGTACGACCGCATCTCCTGTGGCGCAGCTTCGTTGAAGCCAGCGTACAGTTCGCGATACATCGCCGTGGCGCGGGCAATTGCCGGCATTTGCTGGCGCTCCCCGGCGGCGCCGATCGCCTTCAGTCCAGCCATCGTCCACAGCGTGTTAGTGAACTCGATTCCAACTCCCAATCCGCCATCGGAGAACCCCTTCGGCAGCAGGCCGTAGCGACCAAGCACCCCTCCTTCCTGACGCGATTGCGCGCGCAGAGAATCGATATACCCGAGAGCGGCGACCACGTTCGATTGGTATTCATGCAGCAGACTCCAGTCCTGGCTCAGCTCGCATTGCCGCACTAAAGTGAACATTGCGATTGCGGTGTCTTTATAGTGCTGGTTTCCGCCGCCAGCGACGACTTGCCCGCTCTTCTCCTGCTTGCTCCATGTCGTTCGAAGACCCGCGAGCGCATCCTTGTCATAGCCCAGATAACGCGCCGCCTCCAAAATAAAATTTCCATCCACCACCCACAGGCCGCGATAGCAGGTGGGTCCAACTTGAAACGTCAGCTCGCCATGTTTCATTTCCCGGGCCTGCAAAATATTGCGCGCGCAGGCGGTAACAAATTCTCCTTGCCTGCCAGGTAGATTCCAGGAAACCGGCGACTGAAACGGCGACCAGGAGTTCCAGAATCGGCGCGCGATAGCGATCTGCGCGTCCGGATTTTCAATCTCCTGCTGCAGTTGCAAAGCCGACTGCTTTTCCTGCGGGATGCGAATGAATGCTCGATACGGTTTCGCGGCGGTAGCAACGCCGGCATGAAGCGTCAACCGCTCCTCGAAGTCCGAATCGATATCGGAAGGCCCGCGAAGGCTGCCTTGGCTTGGGTTATCGAAAACCATCACGATGAAAAGAGTTTCCTGGGTCTTTCGATTGCTCACCGTCAACACCTGGCCATCGGTTGACAGGTCATACTTCTCGATGCTGTGAATTTCAATTTCGGGGGACACATGCACCCGGTCCGCGCTGCGAGGATGGATTTCCATCAGGACGTTGTCCACGCGGCCTTCGCCGGGATTGTTCGTCGCAAAGGTGGTCAGCGTCATGGTGGCGTCGGTGCGCTCCAGCACCGTACGCAGGATTGGCACGGATGGAGACTCGATGGTTTGCGCGACAACTGTCGCCGCCTGCATTCCTCCCAGCGAGAACCCGATCTTCAGCGGAAAGTAGTCAATCCCCGCGTCGCGGTCATAGCCATAGACAAGCCTGCCATTCTGATGGATCAAACTTTTCGAGTGATCGTCCGGAAAGCAGAATGCCGTCTGACGCAACACTGGCGAATAGCGAAAATCGATTGGAACCGCGTCGGAAGTGTCATCCGCCACCGTAGAAACCGGCGTTTCGGTTGGCGATTGGTTCGCTACTTCGGCCAGCGCATCTGGCAGAATCAATGTGGAAGTCAACGCACCGCCGGTCAGCAATGCTCCACCCAGGAATTTCCTGCGACTTACTCGTTTCATCAGTCACCCGCTTGGAAAGAATTGCAGTTATTGTGAGCGTACAAATGAGAAAACGTCAAACTCGGGAATCACAAAAGGCAGGTGGCCAGTTCGCATGGATAGACGTGGGACTTTAATCTGGGAGATGAGATCCGTTGACTCCACCGCTTTACTCCACGGAGATGCATCGGTTGACCCCGGAC
>JBOGLY010000481.1:0-2635 GCA_050746425.1 Acidobacteriaceae bacterium | reverse complement strand
GAGCTCGCCATGACTTGAGCGCGAGTTTCTTGAACGCGCCCACCATTCGGTACTTCTTATATGTCGGGCAGAAGCGCATGTCTTTGAATTCCGTTTTGTATTCCACTCCTCCCACCCATTTGCCCGCGTCGATCATGGGCGCGGACTGATTGCAAAAACGGTACTGATAGCACGATTCGAAAATCAGAGCCTGCATATACGGCTGGAGCTTCGCCACAATGGTCGGCGCGTTTTCCCATGAGGCGGAAAGTCCCATCTCATGTGCCTGGTTCGCCATCCACGCTGTGTAATATGCAGCTTCCTGCGGCGTGATCGAAAAGCCAGTGGGATTGTCGTAGTCTTCGACATTGTCGAACTCGACGCCGTCGAAGCCCTTCTTGACGCAGACCCTCATGCGAGCGATCATGATCGGCGCCAGAACGCCCATCTGGCGGATATCCAGCCAGCGCTCATGCGGCCATCCTATATAGCGTTTGCCGAGTACGCTCGAGGGGAATTTGGAGGCGTCAGAGCGGGTGTCCTCCCACGACCCGATATCCACATAGCAATATGCGTGCTCACCCCGCTTGTGAATCGCTGCCACGGTGGAAGCGGGATTCCCCACCGCATCAATCACGTAAAACGGCACGTGGATCGCGAGATTGGTGCAGGTTCCCGGCGTGTCGCAGCTCAACTGCCAATTCCACTCCATCCCAACGGTCGGCTTCCAGCAACTGCCTTTCTTTGCGTTGCAGGGAACCGGAGCGGGCAGGTGATCGACGAGCTGCGGAGTCAGGACGCGAGGCGCTGGCTCGCCGCTACGCGTCTTGGCGAATCCCAATCCAGCGCAGACAAATGAGAGAACTACGCATGCCGAGGCATTCAAAACGCTTCGCATTTTACCGGACCTCCATGGAAGCTTTTCCTGTTTCCTGACCGTCGCTTGAGAAGCAATCGGAACCAGGCGTTAGTTGGCCGTTGACGATCGGCTCTTTTCCGGATCGCACCAAGCGTATTCCGCCTTCAAATTGCTTGTCAAACGCGCCGGGCGAGCCGAAGCCCAGCCGACCGGCTGGCCCGTCTCGATGCAACCGCTGGAGCGCATAAATCTCTTCCGACATTCATCTCCATCAAGGAACTCCATCGGATCGCCCAGCGGCAGCGGTCCCAACCTCGGTCGGAATGAAATGAAGTGACTATTGATAGACTCATCCCGTGCGCCGACTCATCGTGAATGCAGACGATTTCGGACTGACCCGCGGCATCAACCGCGCTGTGCTCGATCTGCATCGATTGGGCGCGTTGCATTCCACCACACTGATGGCCTCCGCGCCGCGTTTCGCAGAAGCGGCTGAAATTTCCAGACAGCAAACTTCTCTGGGCGTTGGCTGTCACATTGTGTTAGTCGACGGAACGCCAGTCGCGAATCCCACCGCCATCCCTTCCTTACTCGGCTCCAAGAAACGCCTGGACGGCGCGCGGCAATTCAGGCCCACGCTTGGCCAGTTTGTCCGCGACCTGTATCTCGGCCGGATTGATCGAGCACAAATCGAGCAGGAGGCAATCGCTCAGATTCGTCAACTGCGCCAGGCCGGTGTCGCTGTCACACACATCGACACGCATAAACACACGCACATGTTTCCGGTTGTACTGGATGGAGTCATGCGCGCTGCAACGGCGTGCGATGTCCCGGCAATCCGAAACCCTTTTGAACCACTGTGGAGCATACGTGCAGCGCCTCGTGCCGGCTTAGTACGCAAACGGCAGGTCCGATTGCTGGGTAAGCTCCACGGCAATTTTGTAAAGCTGGCCACAGAACGAGGATTTGCTACCACCGACGGTTGCGTGGGAATTGCCGCCACGGGAACACTCGATGAAAGCTCGCTCCATCGGTTGCTTAATCACTTGCCCGAAGGCACGTGGGAACTTGTCTGCCATCCTGCATACATGGACGCCGAGTTAGCGGCGACCGCGACCCGCCTGCAACATTCTCGCCAGCTAGAAGCTAGCGCGCTTCAAACTCTTCCAGCAATACTCTCAGCGATTGTTGCGCCTGTTGAGCTCATCCATTTCGGCCAGTTGGCAACAGACCCAGCGCATCTCTGATAGCGGAAAAATAAGCAGCGAACTGCCCGCTCCGGGCATCTACAAATGCTGGAAAGCGAAGGCACATGAAAATAGGCATCACCTGTTATCCAACCTACGGCGGCAGCGGAGTTGTAGCCACGGAACTGGGAATCGAACTGGCGAATCGCGGCCACGAGATTCACTTCATTTCCTACGCGCAACCGTTTCGCCTCAGCGGGCGCGAAGAGCGAATTCATTTTCACGAAGCTCCGGTCTCAAATTATCCGCTTTTTGAATTTCCGCCGTACACGCTGGCGCTGGCCACCCGCATGTCGGAAGTGGCGGAATATTACGAGCTCGACCTCCTGCATGTTCACTACGCAATCCCTCACTCCGTAAGCGCGATGCTGGCCCGGCAGATGCTCGCCCGCAACGGCCGCAGGCTTCCTTTTGTCACCACGCTGCACGGTACTGACATCACGCTGGTCGGGGCCGACCGCGCATATCTTCCGATCACAAGGTATGCCATCGACGAGAGCGACGGCGTCACTTCCATCTCGGATTATTTGCGACGCATGACCATCGAGAC
>JBOGLY010000480.1:0-2642 GCA_050746425.1 Acidobacteriaceae bacterium | reverse complement strand
GAACCATACCATCACCGCGATTTTCAAACCTCAGGCGCTCGCAAAACTGGACTTCTCTGAAGGAATCCCGGACGACTGCAAAACGCTGGTAGCGGTGCCGACTCTGCTGATGAATGAGCAGCAAGTCCGGGACCTTGTGGGCGAACTGGAGGTTCGCGGGCTTGCCAATCAAGACCCGAACGTTCATTTTGCGTTGCTGACGGACTTGCCGGATTCCGTCGAGAAGCCGCTTGAGCGAGATACTCATCCGCTTGTGCTGCTGGCTGGCCGGTTGATCGACGATCTAAACCGCCGTTATTCGGGCACGCACAGCGGAAGCTTCCTGATGTTGCATCGGCATCGCGTCTTCAACCCGCGACAGGGTGTCTGGATGGGTTGGGAGCGAAAACGCGGAAAATTGCTGGACCTGAATCGCCTGATCATGGGTGGCATGGACTGTTTTCCATTTAAGGCAGGCGATCCTGCAGTGCTGCATGGAATGCGTTACGTATTGACGTTGGATTCCGACACGAAGCTGCCGCGCGATTCGGTGCAGCGCATGGTGGGAGCGATGGCGCATCCATTGAACCGAGCCATCCTCGATCCCCAGAGCCGAATCGTGACCCAGGGCTACGGCATCATGCAGCCCCGGGTTGGCATCGCCGTCCATTCGGTCGCGCGCTCCCGGCTCGCCGCAATTTACTCCGGCCAGACCGGTTTCGATATCTACACGCGAGCTATATCCGACGTATACCAGGACCTTTATGGAGAGGGCATTTTCACGGGCAAGGGCTTGTATGAAATTCAGATTCTTCACGCTGTCCTCGACCGTCGTTT
This sequence comes from Acidobacteriaceae bacterium, assembly GCA_050746425.1. Taxonomy (GTDB): domain Bacteria; phylum Acidobacteriota; class Terriglobia; order Terriglobales; family Acidobacteriaceae; genus JAKAAZ01. Next base: position 1,826 of record JBOGLY010000480.1, on the reverse strand, counting down.
TCCGCAAAATGCTTTGTTGAGCCACGACTTGATTGAGGGTGCCTATGCGCGCGTGGGATTGTTGACCGATGTCGAAGTGATGGACGATTATCCTTCGCACTACAGCGCGCAAAACCGCAGGAAACATCGCTGGGTGCGCGGCGATTGGCAGATTCTGCGATGGCTGCTGGGACGCGTGCCAAACGACGCCGGACAATTGGTACGCAATCCAACTTCAAATATTTCTCGATGGAAGATTTTTGACAACCTGCGGCGAAGCCTGGTTGAGCCGGCGACTTTTCTGCTGCTGGTTGTCGGCTGGCTTTGGCTGCCCGGCAGCGCCCGCTACTGGACCATCGCAACCATCCTGATTGTCATCGTTCCTGTGATCGTGCAATTCTTGTTTTCGCTGGTGCGGGCCAGCGCTGCGGAACAGCGCGGCTATGTCCCGCAATCGGTTCACGATTCCCTGATTTTGCTGTTTTCTACGGCGCTGAATTTTGCTTTGCTCGCCCACCAAACTCTTTTGATGTTTGACGCGATCGTGCGTTCCCTGGTTCGGAGTTTCGTCACAGGCAAACGCTTGTTAGAATGGGAAACCGCCGCGGAAGCGGAGGTTGGAACCAGCAAGCGCACCCCGGTTGAAATGACCATGGGATTGGTCCCGCTGCTATGTGCCGCGCTGCTCATTCTTGTAGCGGCCGTCCGTTCGTCGGCGCTTCCATGGGCGTTGCCAATCCTGGTTCTCTGGTCACTCGCTAAGCCTATTACGTGGTGGCTGAACCGATCTTCGCATTTGGAAGTGACCCTTTCTGAGGCCGACAAGCGGTTCCTGCGGAAAATTGCATGGCGTACCTGGCTGTATTTTGCGCACTTCGGCTCTGAAAACAACGATGCGCGCAATCATGGAGTGGCTCCAGACAACGTCCAGGAAGAAGGACTCCGCGAGGCATTCCGCTTTTCACCGACTAACGCTGGACTGCAACTGAACGCACGCCAGGCCGCCGTGCTTCTGGGATATTTGACACTGCCGGAATATGCTGAGCAGACCCTTGCAAATTTACGCACGATCGATCGGATTCCGAAGTGGAAAGGCCATTTGCTGAACTGGTACACCACAACAACTCTGGAACCGATTCGACCTTATATTGCCTCCACTGTCGATAGCGGAAATTTTCTGGCTTCGCTTTGCAGTTTGCGGATGGGCACGCTGGAGTTGTTGGAAACGCCGATGCTGCCAGCGCTGCGGCAAGGTTTACTCGATGTAGTCGAGGATGCGAAGACGCACTCTGCATTTGACCAGAAGATAAAATTGGCGCTAAGGATCGACCGCAATTCTTCATCAGATGCATGGCTGGGCGAGATTCTTGCGTTGGAATTGCCCTCGGAACAAACGGCGGCAAGCGCTGCAGATCTCCGGCTTACCGCATTTGCGAATTTCATAGCAACGTATCTGCCGTGGCTGCAACCGAAATTCTCGGCACTTCGCGGCTCGCTTGAGAAGGTCGAAAGCCACCCAATCGATTTCTACACGCTGGAAAACTCATTGAATGTTTGCCGAAAACTGCGGACAGCCTGCGCACGAAAACTGCAAGATTGCGCCGAAGGGAACGTCGGTCTCGTAGATGAATTTCTAGCCGCATTGGTAGAGAGCGAAAAAGGACTGACCTCGCTCATCCAGAATCTGAACTGCATCGCGGAAATGTGCGAACGCATGTTCCAGGCGACCGATTATCGGCCGATGGTCGATCCATCTCGCCGACTGCTCGCCATCGGGTACGACACGGAGAAAGACGGGCGGCTCGATTCCTGCTACGATCTGCTCGCCTCTGAAGCACGGACGGCGA
>JBOGLY010000479.1:0-2651 GCA_050746425.1 Acidobacteriaceae bacterium | reverse complement strand
ACGTTGGGAATCGCGATCTTCGGGGCTGCTTGCTGGCTCAACTGTGTCGCCATCCAGACATGGGAAGATACCGAGGCCATCCGCAACGAGCGTGCCGATGCTTTTTTTGAGAAACGTTCGCCGGAACGACCCATTCCAGTTCCCGTCAATCGGGCGTTCGCGCTTACCGACTTTCTAGGGAATCATCTGACCGCTTTCGCAACTGCCATTGGAGCGCTAGCCTTTTCGCTCGCTTGCATTCCTGTTGCACGAGAACTCTGGCCGTTGTTTGCCGCCGTTGCCCTCAGTTCCGTTCTCTTCCTGGTTTTGATTCGCCAGACGAAACACTTCAGCGCGCTTTCGCTGCGCATCCTTGCCGATGGGGCGTTACTCACTCCGTTAGTGTTCTTACTCCACTTGCGATAGTAGGTTGGCTTCCAGATAGCGCCAAATCCACTTCATGGATCCGAACACGCCCAATTTCGACTCGATCGCCCGCGCCTATCGCTGGATGGAATATCTCAGCTTTGGCCCCATGCTGGAGCGATGCCGTTTTCGCTTTCTTTCGGAATGTAGCCGCGCGCGCTACGCTCTAGTGCTTGGGGATGGCGATGGTCGCTTTACCGCTCGCCTGCTGAGTGAAAACCCCGACATTCACGTCGATGCCATCGACGCAAGTGCCGCGATGCTGGCCGCGCTGCGTCAACGAGCGCAATCATGCTGCCCGGATAGCGACTCGCGTTTGAATACAATTCAAGCCGACGCACGCGACTTTGCGCCCTCGGGCAAAATCTACGACATGGTCGTCTCGCATTTTTTTCTCGATTGCCTGACCAACGATGATGTTTTCGACTTGATTGAGCGCCTCCGGCCTCTACTGGCTGAGGATGCCGAATGGCTGGTTTCGGAATTTTTGATTCCCCAAAAAGGCTGGCGACGTCCGGCCGCGCGGATGCTGGTCCGCTCGTTATATTCCGCTTTCTCCGTCCTGACGCGCTTGCGTATCCAGCGCATTCCGGACTACGCCCCAATCTTCCGCGCTCGTGGGTTTTTTCGAAGCGAAAACGCCGAATATCTTGGTGGCCTATTGGTCACTGAAGTATGGAAGCGGGAGAAATCCTAGAACAGCCTGATCGATGCTATATCCTGTGATAGAGAAGACTAAACGTAGCCGCACAACTGAAGATTTGTCATTTCGAGCGGAGGTCGTGCGTCGACCAAGGTCCAGGAACCGGCGGTTTGCAGACAAAGCGCGCGGTCTTTCGCTCCGCTTGTGACGAGACCTTTGGATTCAATGGACCACCGTTAGGATCGACTATGAATTTGTATTTATTGCGGCATGGCAGCGCGGGTCAGCGCAAATCGAAGCCAGAACTCGATCACAAGCGGCCGCTCGACAAAGAAGGGAAACAGCAGTGCATTCTGCTTGGCCGGGCATTGAATTCTATGAAAATACAATTCGATTCCGTCATTTCCAGTCCTCTGAAGCGCGCGCTTCAAACCGCCGCGCTTGTAGGAACGGAGACCGGCTACGAAAAGAAGATTCAGCTTTCGCAGGCGATGGCGCCGGATGGGACCTGGAACGATTTCCAGCGCTTGCTCGACAACGTCGAGGGTCAGGAGGAGGTGCTCCTGGTGGGCCATAACCCCAATCTGCCTGAATATCTGAATCGCCTGCTGTCGCCATCCGCGAGCAGCCCCATAGCTCGCGTGCGCAAGGGCGGTATTGCCGCACTTACTTTACAGCGCGGGTCCGCCAAACTGCAGTGGCTGCTAGACCCACGAGTGCTTCGTGCCATTCAGTCCAAGGACACCAAGAGATCGCGGGCAAAAACCTCTCGAAAGTAGCTGGTCTCTTTGCGCAACGCCCATAATTCCAGATCCGCGCCCCGCTTTCCCGGCGCCAGGGTGACGGAAACTTTTTTCTGAGTTGCGCGAACCCGAAAATGCTGCACATCGCCCGATCGGCCGGATTGGCTCTGATGCAGCGCAACCGCCATCCGCAGCAACATCGCCGACTGTCGCACGCTCGCGTGCTGCTCCACCGGGATGAAACGCATCACCCGGTCAGCCGGGGCCGGTCTGGACTTTCCTAGATAACGAGCGATAGCGGACACAATCAACCGCTGCTCCGGAGTGAATCCGTACAATTCGGAGTTGGCAATGATGTACTGCGTGTGCCGATGATGGCCCTGATAATTCATAAATTTGCCAACCGGATGCATCATCGCAGCCGACTGCAGCCAAAACTTGTACTCCGACGGCAACAGGTGGACGCTCTTCAATTCTTCAAACAAATGCGTGGCATCCCGGACCACTGGTTCCTGCTGCTTCGGTTCGATCCCGTAATGACGACATAGTTCCACAACGCTGGCCCACCGCTCCTGCTCAAACTGTTGATGGGCGGAGGTGCGGGTATCGCCTTCAGCCAGCATCAGAGCCAGAATGCCGTCGCGCAATCCCATGGGAGAATAACGGAAGCCCGGCAGATGGAAGCGCTCCAGAAGTTCGGCGTACACATGTGCGCCAGCCACAATGATTTCTGACCGTTTCGGACCGATGCCTGGAATCGCGTTGCGTTGCGATAATGACATGCGCTTCAGCTTGTCAGCGAGTTTGCGCACCATCGCGGTTGGGGTGCGATCCCATGCGCGGATGCGTGGCCTGGCGTC
>JBOGLY010000478.1:0-2651 GCA_050746425.1 Acidobacteriaceae bacterium | reverse complement strand
CGCCGCGGCGACCGAGTCGAATGGGTTCGCGAAGCTAACCTGGGTCTTTTTCTGTGATTCCCGTGCGGAATCCGCTGTCGCCTTTCTGATGAAAGACTTAGCTCGTGGATTAGACCCCCGGCTTCCAGCCGGGGAGGGGGAACGTGCAGACGCCTGTTCAGCCGCTGAGGCAGGCCCTAGACCGCTCTCCAACTGTGCAAGCGCAGCGAAAGCCTCAGGACGACGCGCCGCCCGCGCCATCGCAATTTTCGCTAATGCGAATGGGAATGTGAATGAGCGTGCCCGGCGAAAGTCTCGCCCGTCGGCAGACAGCCGTCTTCGACCGCGCAACCGGCGTCGTCTCTCATCTCGAATTGGATCGTGGTGTGATGGATATTGAAATGCTCGCCCAACTCGCGATTGATTGCCGCAAGAATCCGCCGGCTCTCTGACGGCGGAATGTCCAGAATCGTCACGTGGCAGGCCAGCGCGTAGAGATGCGATCCCAGACCCCAGACGTGCAGATCGTGAACTCCGCACACTCCGGGCAAAACTTGCATGGCGCTGCGAATGTCGGGCAGCGACAGGTCCTCCGGCGTTCCCTCCAGCAGGATATTCAGCGTCTCGCGCATGATCGACAGCGACGACCAGAAAATAAGCGCCGCGATGATCAGCGACAGCATCGGATCGATCCATTGAATGCCGGTCAGCGCGATCGCCAGGCCGCCAACGATGACCGCGGCGGTCGAAAGCGTGTCGCCCAGCATGTGGACGAAAGCGCCGCGGATGTTCAGGTCGTTGCCGACCCGCGACAGCATCCAGGCCAGCACGCCGTTCATGATGACGCCAACCGCTGCGGTCGCCATCATCAAATGCGGCTCGACGACCTGCGGATGCAGAAAGCGCTTCACGGCCTCGACCGCCAGCCAGATGGCAATCCAGATCAGCGCAATGGCGTTGACGAACGCCGCCAGAACGCCCGCGCGTCGGTAGCCGAAGGTCTTTCTGTCCGTGGCCGGGCGAGCGTGGAAATAAACCGCGACAAATGACAATAGCAGCGCCAGAAAATCCGACGTATTGTGGCCGGCCTCGGAGATTAGCGCCAGGCTATGGGCGCGAAATCCAACGAACAGCGTCAGCAGGATATAGCCGAAAGTGAGCGCCAGCGAGATGCGCAGGATCCGCTTGGTCCGCCCGTCGGCTGGCGCATGCACGTGCATACAGTCAGTTTACCGCTGGAGGTTCGGCTGGCAGCGCATTGGAGGTATCAGCCGCGTCCAGTACGTGCGGCCCTTTCGGATGTTGCAGCCCGCTCCATCCTTCGGCGACGATGATGCTGTTCGCGGGATTTTTCGTATCGTATCGCACCGAAGCTGGCCGACCCAGACAGGTCGCATCAATCAGCGATGTGCCCTTCAGGAATGCGAGGTCCTGGGCGCACTCGTAACTGACGCCCGCAATGTAATAGCGATAATGCAGCGTGCCAAGGTCGTTCGAATTGGGCCGGTCCGACCAGTCCAGCACAGAGCCGTCGATAATGCGGCCGTGACGCACCAGCTTTTCGCGACGCTCGCGTTCTTTTTCCTCGGCGGATTTGCGATGCGACAACACCCACCAGGCAACTGCGCAGCCAACGGCGGCAGCGGAGGCCGTAGTGGAGATCAAAACAGGAGCGTGTTGCGATAACCAAGGTTGCATGCGGCGCTCGTCGAATGTATTTCTGCTGGATGCGAGCTACTTCTGAGAATAGTCGAATTGGGTCCGCGAAGGTAGATCGAAAACAACAAGTCTCAAATTTGAAAACATCCGTTTGCGTCCAAGACTGGGAAGACTTCACGTCTGAGATCCTCACTGGCGGCTCTGAAAACCTCCCGCAGTAACACAGGTGTTACTGCGGGAGGTTTAGCTCGGCGAAATTCGATTGCCAAACTCACCAAACTCGTGGCACAAATTTCGCGCAACTTTTCCCTGATTTGCGCGGAAGAAAATTCGTCTTAGCTGTAAGAAATCCAGCGCAGCATTTCCGGCAGCGTGGGACGCTTGCCGTACATCAAAATGCCGACTCGATAGATTCGCGATGCCACCCACAGCACTCCATAGGTCGAGGCAACCATCAACACTACCGACAATGCAAGCTGCCACGCAGGCACCGCCATCGCCGACATGCGAAGGCACATCACAATCGGCGTGCATGGCGGAAACAGCGACAACAACACCACAGGAAATGCGGATGGATTGCCGAGAATATAGACCATCAGGACCAACCCGACTAACTGCGGCATCACCAGCACCATGCTGAATTGCTGCACTTCGGATTCCTGGCTGACCGTCGCGCCGAAACCCGCGCTGAGCGCGCTGTAGAAGAAGTAGCCAAGCAGAAAATACACAACAAAAAACACAAGCTGCGATGCCGTGACGCCATAGGCCGCGAGTCCGCCCTGGCCCAGTTCCGCGCCCAGTGTGGAAGCGCTGAGCAACACTACCGCCGTGATCCAGACAGCCATTTGCGTCAGGCCCGCCGCGCCTACGCCGAGCAGCTTGCCCGCCATCAACGACTCCGGTTTGGCGGTTGCCAGCAGCACTTCAAACACGCGCGAAGTTTTTTCCGACACGACGGAATGGGCCACATTCATGCCGTAAAAAACCACGGCAAAGTAAAGAATGAACGCCAT
>JBOGLY010000477.1:0-2655 GCA_050746425.1 Acidobacteriaceae bacterium | reverse complement strand
GAACGCGACTGGTTGCCGTGCAGCGCTGGCCGGTGGTTCCGAACGCTCCCCACAGAGCGCCTTCGACGGCCAGATCTAATTTTGCGTCGTCCATCACGATCATTGCGTTCTTGCCGCCCATTTCAAGCGAGCAGGGTTTCAAAGCGGCAGCAGCTTTTTCACCCACGATGCGGCCAACTTCGCTCGACCCGGTAAAGCTGATCGCATTCACATCCGGGTGCTCCACCAGCGGCGCGCCCGCCTCGGGTCCAAAGCCGAAGACTATGTTGACCACGCCTTTCGGCAGGCCGCAATCGATAAGGGTCTGGACCAGATTCAGCGTGGTAAGCGGCGTATCTTCCGCGGGCTTGATGACGCAGGTGTTGCCGCAGACCAGCGCAGGAAACAGCTTCCAGGAAGGGATTGCCATGGGAAAATTCCACGGCGCGATCATGCCGCACACGCCTACCGGCATCCGAACGCTCATGGCAAACTTGTTCTGCAGCTCGGAAGGCGTGGTCTGACCGAACAACCGGCGGCCTTCTCCGGCCATGTAAAACGCCGTGTCGATGGCTTCCTGCACATCGCCGCGCGTTTCCGTCAGCACCTTCCCCATCTCGCGCGTCATGTCGCGCGCGTATTGTTCCTTCCGCTGCGTCAGCAGCTCGCCGGCGCGAAACAGCATCTCCGCGCGTTTCGGCGCTGGTGTCAGGCGCCAGCTTTGAAACGCTTCTTTCGCGGCCGCCACGGCATCGGCGACATCTTTTGCATCAGAGGCAGGAAACACGCCGACCAGGTCTTTGGTATTTGCCGGATTGCGGTTCTCAAACGTCTGGCGCGTCCGAGACGAGACCCATTTGCCCCCGATGAGGTTCTTATATTGCGTTGCTGGTTTTGCGGATGGCATTGCTTTCACTCTGGTTTTTTCGCTTTCACTGCGAGACGAACGGTCTCGCCCTCTACCCGAAAACCGCAGACCACCCGCGTCCTCTTCGCTCGTGCCGAGGAACCTGATCGGATGGCCTATTCATTGTATTGAGATGCACCCGGTTCAAATGCCTATTGCCGTCCGAAACGGTATACCATCCCGACCATCAACCCCTGGTTGTGGTCGAAATTTCCGCCGAAGTGGTCAAGCAGCATGTGCGGGGAGAGCCTTACCGCGAGCCCTGGGGCCAGGTTGTAGTCCAAATGGAGGCTGGCGATGGCGGCAGCGACGTTGCTGGCCGGATAAAAGCCAACCGACTGCGGCAGAAAAGGTCCCGTGTCCTTATCGAAATATCCATAGACGTCGCCCACCTGGACAGCCGCGCTGACTGAAAATTTGGGACTGCCATAGAACCTGTACTGCGGACCAATAGTAAACGGGAACACGCTGAACTTCGCATTGTACGTATTGTTGCCTCCGCCCTGAACAGCGCCCAGCGAGTTGTTCCCATAATCGCCGCGGGCATCTGCGGAAATGCCCCATCGCGGCGTAAAGTAGCGGGTCGCCCCCAGCACCCAGCCTCCCATGCCGGAATTATGCAGATCCGGTCCGGGACGAAAGCGCATGTACTCGCCGCCCCAGTAGATTTCCCAGCGATGCGTATAGGTGTCCGTAACGACCTGGGCTTCGCGACGCTGTTTGGTCTCCATCCGTCGATTTTCCAGGCCGCGCCTCGACATCTGCGTCTGCTCCGGGGTAGAACTCGTAGACGAAGAAGAAGGCGGTTGGAGCTGCGGAGTCGAGTTCTGCGCCTTCAAAGGCGACCCCGACCAGTAGAAAAACAGCACAATTACCAAACTCGCAACGCCGAGCGGAAATAAGCGAAACCCTAAAACAGTTTCGCGATTGGGCGACAGGAACTTCAAAATGGGCAGCGGAAAGCGTGGGCTTCCCTGCATGAACTCAGACAGCACTTTTTTCTCCTAAGTCTCCATTAAATCATTTAAATCGTTTACGAGGGTCGCGCGACCTAGGTAGTCTATCTGTACACGAGCCAGAGAGGTCAGCGTTGCCCTCTCTCCAGCGTCAAAATTCACTCGCCGTCGGACTTGTTGGAGGAGTGTATGAAATATCTCATTGCCTTTCTGATCGGCCTGATCATCGTGCCCATCGGCGTTCTCTGCTATCTTCACTTTGGCAATCCTCCGGTCGCGGTCGCCGACTCTCCGCTGCCTTTCGAAAGCCAGATTGTGCATGGACCGCTTCATCGGCGAATCCAGAATGACATGCCAAAGACCGTTCCCATCCAACCGACCGCGGACAATCTGACGGCTGGGGCGCAAATCTATCGCCAGAATTGCGCGTTCTGCCATGGGTTGAACAATCAGAACTCCACCGTTGCCCCGCACATGTACCCGCAGGCGCCGCAACTCTGGCACGCGCACGGATCGCAGAATGTCGTCGGCGTCAGCGACGATCCACCGGAAGAAACATATTGGAAGATTGCCAATGGTATTCGCCTGTCCGGAATGCCTTCCTTTGACCAAGTCCTGTCTTCAACTCAAATGTGGCAGGTTGCTCTGCTGCTGGCCAACGCGAACAAGACGTTGCCGCAACCGGCGATGGACATTCTGGCCAAGCCGTTGACCTTCCAGTGAAGAACGATTCTTTCCGTCCAGGAATAATGAGGATGCGTGATTTTCTACCACACGTCAGGAGCACTATGAGCAAACTTCGCCGTCTGCCGC
>JBOGLY010000476.1:0-2659 GCA_050746425.1 Acidobacteriaceae bacterium | reverse complement strand
GAGGATGGATTCGGCTGAACTACATTTGCCGGAGGGGGCGGAATAGGCGGAGCAGCACCCTTTGCTCCCAAGCCAAACATCTTTTGAAAAATATTTCGCTGATCGCCGTTGGGGTGGTCGCAGGTCCCGGTCGGCTGCGTGCCATCAAGGAATGCAGCGGTATAGTCGTCGGGACACGACGCGTCCGCGATCAGGTTCGTCGTTTTGTCGAGCGTAACTTCCGTGATGCCCGCGGGAGGATCGAAATACTGCGTGTCGGAATACTGAGGCAGCTTGACCGCATTCATCATGAATTCTGTCCAGATCGGCAACGCCGCTTGCGCGCCTTCCAGTTTCAAGTCGGTATAGTCGTCGTTGCCCACCCATACCACGCACAGCAGATTGCTGGTGAAACCGACAAACCATGAGTCGTGCTCGGTTCCGGTCTTGCCGGCTGCGGGAGCGCTGAAGCCCATCGCGCGCGCCCGTTCCGCAGTGCCGTGATTGATAACATCCCGCATCAGGCTCAGCGTCAGGTAGGCAACTCTGGGGTCGAGCACCGGTTTTGAGATCGGCGCAAAGTCGTCCACCACATCTCCATCGGCGGTCCTGACGGAGGAGATCATGTTCGGCTCAATCAGAACGCCGTTGTTGGCAAAAATCGTATAAGCGCTCGCCATCTGCAGCGGGGAAGCATCGTAGGTGCCGATCGCGACCGAAGGTGTCGGTTGTGCCGAAACGATACCGGCCGCATGGGCCAGCGCGACAACGTTATCCAGGCCGACCATCTCGGCAAGAGAGATGGTGGCCACATTTTGCGAGAGCATAAGAGCGGTGCGCGCCGTGATCATGCCCATCTGCTCATGCTTGTAGTTGTGCGCCTCGTAAGTCTGATTGCCGTTGTCGAAATCGAACGTGGTGTCGGCATCGTTCAACATGGTCACTGCGGTAAACACGCCCTGTTGACCTGGGAGCGCAACCCCCGTCAGGCTGCTATTGAAGCCCGCCGCGTAGACGAACGGCTTGAATGCGGAACCGGTCGGGCGCTGGCTCAATGCGTGATTCAATTGGCTGGCACCGTAGTTGCGGCCACCCACCAACGCCAGTACTTGTCCGGTGTGCGGATTCAAGGCGATCAGCGCCACCTGAGGATACGTGATGTGCGCCTTGGTCATGACTATGCCGTGGCGCGTATGGCGTTCGTATCGTCGGCGGACCATTGCGTCCACTTCTTTCATGCCATCTTCAACTGCAACGGTCGCAACGCTCTGCAGGTCTGGATCGAGCGAAGTGTAAATGTGAAGGCCCTCGCCGTTGATATCGCGGTCGCCGTAGCGTTCCGCGAGTTTTCTGCGGACCAGATCGACAAAGTACGGCGCTTCTCGCTCGTCCACGCTGAACGGCGCCAGGCTGAGCGGCGCCGCCTTAGCCTGCCGAGCCTGCTGGCGAGTGATGGAATGCGTTTCCACCATTGCATCGAGTACGATATTGCGCCGCGTAATCGCGCGATGCGGATAGCGATAGGGCGACAGTCGGGTTGGCCCCTGGATCATGCCGGCAAGAAGCGCGCATTCCGGCAATGTCAGGTCGCGAATGTCCTTGCCAAAATACGCCTGCGCGGCCTCTCCGAATCCGTTGATCGCGAAGCTCCCTCGTTGTCCCAGTGGGACTTCATTCGCGTAGATAGTAAAGATTTGCTTCTTGGTGTAACGATGTTCCAACTGAAACGCGATTGCGGTTTGGATGACTTTGCGGCGCCAGCGTTTTTCCGGGGAAAGAAAGAACAGGCGCGCCACCTGCATGGTCAACGTGGAACTGCCCTCGCTATATCGACGCGATCGCAGGTCGGCGAACGCAGCGCCGAAGACTCGCACATAATCTACCGCGCCGTGCTCGAAGTAGCGGCGGTCCTCAATGGAAGTCACTGCGGGAACGAGATATTTTGGCAGCTCGTCGTAGGTCACCAGGCGGCGTTTGCCGCGGTCTTTGTCGGACAAGCCGGTAATCAGTTGGGGCTCAAGTTCGTAGGCGCTCAATTGCTCGCCGTTGTCGGCCTGGATGGTCTTGACGATGCCTTTCGACGTGTAGACGGTAGCGCCATCGGGAGCATGGTAGGATTGCGGGCCGGGCAGGATGTGGATGCTGCTCTCGGTCAGGGAGAATGTTCCAATTTGCGACGGATGGGAGACGTTGGCCGGAGAATAGCCTGCCTGCTCCAGGTCCTGCGCGATCTGCTGGACGCTGTATTTCTGGTCGGGACGAACCTCGGCTGGGGCGGCGTAAATTTTCGCGGTATTGGCAAAAAGCGGCTGGTTGAGCCGCTGGTCCACCACATGCTCGTATGCGTGGTAGTAGTAGCCGAACACGATGCCGCACACCGCGAAAACGACCAGGACGCAGGCTGCAATCGCGAGCAGCACTCTTATCTTCCAATCGGAATGCCATTTTCTGCCGCCACGGCTGGAGCGGCCTCGCGGACGGTTGCCGCCAGTTCCAGGGCGTGCGCGGCCAGCGTTGGTTTGCGGTCGGATTGACGCGCGAGTAGTTGATTCGTTTGGTGCCATGGTTCCTTTCAACCAGAAAAATCGTCATTCTGAGCTAACCGAAGAATCCTGGTATTGGATTCGCACGGCAATACAGAGGTCCTTCGCTTCGCTCAGGATGACAAACCGTTATCCTC
>JBOGLY010000475.1:0-2687 GCA_050746425.1 Acidobacteriaceae bacterium | reverse complement strand
AAATACGAAGTGGACACGGGAATCTCGGTCAACGAAATTCTCGACACTGCGAATGGACTCACCACGTATCCAGACGACTTTCACATCCATCCAAAAATCAAGAAGCTGCTGGAGCAGCGTGCGGAAATGGGTCGTGGAGAACGCCCCATTGACTACGGCATGGCGGAAGCGCTAGCCTTCGGCTCATTGCTTAAGGGCGGAATTCCGGTGCGGCTAAGCGGTCAGGACAGCCAGCGCGGCACGTTCAACCAACGCCACAGCGTCTTGATCGACATTCAAGATGAAACCCGGTATGTGCCGCTGAATCATTTGACGCAAAATCAGGCGCGCTTTCAGGTCTACAACTCCATGCTGTCTGAGGCCGGCGTGATGGGGTTTGAGTACGGCGTGAGCCGTGACTTTCCCGAGGCGCTCGTTATGTGGGAAGCGCAGTTTGGCGATTTTGCCAACGGCGCGCAAATTGTCATCGACCAATTTCTCTCCTCGGCGGAGGACAAATGGGGCTTGTTGAGCGGGCTGGTGCTGTTGTTGCCCCACGGATATGAAGGTCAGGGACCGGAGCATTCCAGCGCGCGCGTCGAACGTTATCTGCAAATCGTTGCCCGCGACAATATTCAGGTCTGCCAGCCATCTACCGCGGCGCAATATTTTCATCTGCTGCGCCGGCAGGCCTTACGACCATGGCGAAAGCCATTGGTCGTGTTCACTCCGAAAAGCATGTTGCGGCACCCGGATGCGGTATCTCCGCTGGAAGATTTCAACCAGCCGCGCTTTCTGAACGTGCTGCCGGAATCGCAATTCCAGGGCGTTACGCGATTGCTGATCTGCACCGGAAAAATCGGTCACGAGCTACGGGTGGAGCGCGAGAAGCGGAAGGATTCCGCCACAGGAATTATTTTTATTGAGCAATTGTATCCCTGGCCGGAGGATGAATTGCTCGCCGCCATCGAGGCCCAACCTGACGCGAATGAAGTGCTCTGGGTGCAGGAAGAACCGGAAAACATGGGCGCGTACTCATACGTACTGCCGCGTCTGCGAGAAATCGCATCCGATCGGCAGGTGCGCAGCGTCAAGCGCTCCGCTGCCGCCAGCCCGGCCACTGGCTCGGCGAAGGCCCATGCAATGGAGCAGAAAACGCTAATCGACCTTGCGCTCGCCCGCGGATAAATGAATGCGGAGAATATAGCACCTGGGTGCCCACATCTCGTATTTGAGATGTGGGCACGCGGCGACCTCGCTCAGAATGACGGCCTTATACCAACAAAAGCGCGCAATATAGTTGCTGTCGCCACCACATTGCGCGCGGATAATCCGTCGGAGTCGGACGTTACTTTACTGGATGACAGCGCTCGGCCTCGCGCAGATTTCGTCGTATGCCCGGGTCAGGTATTCGGCGATTTGCGGCGCGGTGGAGCTCTCAATCACGGAGCGCTGCATCAAAAATTCGAGCTTGCCATCGCGGAAAATTGCAATCGCCGGAGAACTGGGAGGATGTCCCGCCAGATGGCTGCGCACTTTGTCTGTGGCTTCGCGGTCCTGGCCGGCAAACACGGTGATCTTGCGATCCGGCAGTGTTGCGTGCTGTAGCGACATGCGCACGCCCGGCCGCATTTTGCCAGCGGCGCAGCCGCAGATGGAATTCACTACGACCATAGTCGTGCCCGGTTTCGCCAGCGCCTGGTCAACTTCCTCCGCCGTGCGTGTTTCCTCAATCCCAGCGCGGACCAGTTCCTCGCGCATCGGAATCACCATGATCTCTGGATACATTGTTTGCTCTCTTTCGCCTATTGTGGCGGCTGTTCCATTATATCGTCCGCTCCAATATTCCCATCCCACTCAAGCCAACGGAAGGCTTGAATGGGGCACCGTCCAGCTTCTCTACGGCGCCATCTCCGCTGCGTGAAGAACGACTGTCGAGTGCAGCGGAAGCTGACGCGAAGAACTGCCTACGAAGATTCGATAGTGCCCCGGCAGGATTTGCCAGTCATCCTTTTCGACGTTGAAGATGGCCAGCATTCGCGGTGAAACAGCGATTGTGACAGTGCGGCTTTGACCTGGCTCCAGGCTCACTTTTTGCCAACCGACCAGACGTTTTGGCGGCTCGCCGGCGGAAGGCGGCAGACCCAGATAAATCTGGGCGACGTCGTTTCCGACGCGGCTTCCCGTGTTCTTTACGGTGAATGTCACACTGACCTGTTTGCCAGACGAAACATGCAGCCGCGAATAGGAAAATGTTGTGTACGACAGACCGAATCCAAATGGAAACAGCGGCTGCTTGCCCTCCGCGTCACACCACTTGTAGCCCACCTTCAATCCTTCCGTGTAGTCCACGTTGAACTGCTGCGGATGGCCATTGCTGTCCAGCTTCGGTCCAAGCAGCAGCGGGTGCGGAAGGTCGGCCTCGCTCTTTGGGAACGTGATGGGTAGCCTGCCCGACGGGTCCACTTCGCCAAAAAGCACGTTGGCAATCGCCGGACCCCCGCGAATCCCCGGATACCATGCTTCCAACACCGCGCCAACCTGATCGATCCATGGCATCAGAAACGCGCCGCCTGTTTCCGCAATGACGATCGTGTGTGGATTGGCCGCGGCAACCTGGCGAACTAAATCATCCTGATTGCCCGGCAGTTCCAGCGTGGGAAGGTCAGCACCCTCATGCGTAAATTGATGAACGAACACTATGGCGA
>JBOGLY010000474.1:0-2695 GCA_050746425.1 Acidobacteriaceae bacterium | reverse complement strand
TGTAGCGTCTGTACGTATAGGCCGAACATTGACGCGGCGACGCCGCTGATAATTTGCGCCCAGAACAGCAGGATAGAAGACGCATGGGCTGAAGGCATGATTCATTATCCCCCCAAGCCTCTTCCTATGCGTCGAGCATATTGGTGTCGTCGCCTATTCGTTCCTGCCCCGATGTCGCCGTAATCCGGCCCGGCGGCAGGCTCAGCAAGCCGTCCCTTTCCGAGCGCCGCTTTTCCACTGCGAGGTCGCTGCTAGAGTAGAGATCAGGTCCTCCCAGGATGTTCATCCGAACGCAGCACGTACATTTCATCGGTATTGGCGGCATCGGCATGAGCGGAATTGCCGAAATCCTGCTGAACCTGGGCCATCGTGTCTCCGGGTCCGACCTGAAACGTTCTCCCATCACCGATCGGCTGCTGAGCCTGGGCGCGACAATATTCGAGGGGCATTCGGCGGCAAATATTGCCGGCGCGGATGTCGTCGTTACTACTTCGGCGCTCAGTTCCACCAATCCTGAAGTTCTCGCCGCCCGAGAGAAATCGATCCCCGTCATTCAACGCGCGGAAATGCTGGCAGAATTGATGCGGCTGAAATATGGCGTGGCCATCGCCGGAATGCATGGCAAAACCACCACCACTTCCATGATTGCCGCGGTGCTGGCTGCCGGCGGACTGGACCCCACGGTTGTCGTCGGCGGACGCGTCGAGGCGATGGGATCGAGCGCACGCCTCGGAAGTAGTCAATATCTCGTCGCCGAGGCGGATGAAAGCGATCGCTCGTTTCTGAAACTATCGCCGATCCTGGCTGTGGTCACCAACATCGATCGCGAGCACATGGATTGCTATCGCGATATGGAGGACGTGGAGCGCGCGTTCGTCTGCTTCATGGACCGCGTTCCGTTTTATGGCGCGACCACAGCCTGCATCGACGATCCTAAACTGGCGGCGCTGCTGCCCCGAGTGCGCCACTCCGTGTTGACTTATGGCATGGCGTCGGAAGCAGCGTTTCGGTTGCAAGTCTTGCCGGCGGAAAACAGAAGGCAGTCTGGCGGCGAATCGCATTTTCTGGTGCATCGCAAGGGCGATGCGCTCGGGCCCTTCGCGCTTTCAGTACCCGGCCTGCATAACTTGAGAAATGCTACTGCCGCCGTTGCCATTGGAATGCAGTTGGGCGTATCGGTTGAGAAAATTGCGGCTGGACTGGCGGAGTTTCATGGTGTGGAGCGGCGGTTCCAGCGCAAAGGAGAGGTCCGCGGCGTCACGGTCGTGGACGATTACGGCCATCACCCAACGGAAATCCGGGCCACGCTGGAAGCCGCGCATCAATGCGGTTTTCGGCGCATTCTGGTCTTGTTTCAGCCGCATCGCTACACCCGGACGCGCGATCTGATTCAGGAATTCCGCGATTGTTTTCAGGCCGCGGATATTGTCCGCGTTGTCGATATTTATGCGGCCAGCGAAACTCCCATCCCCGGCGTCGATGCGCCGGCGCTCGTCGAAGTTATCGAGGGCGCGGATGTGGGTTACAGCCCGTCGTTTGAGGACGCCGTGGAGCAGCTCGCGCACGTTGCCGGCCCCGGCGATCTGATATTGACCATGGGCGCTGGCAATATTTATCAGGCCGCGCCGATGCTGCTGGCGGCGCTGCGGACGGCAGACGCTGCGTCAGCGTCTCCAGAAATCCCGGCAATACCTGGAAAAAGCGGAAGAAAACCGGAAAAATAATGTGTCGGAAAATTGCAGGCGCGTTATAGTCGAATTGGCGAATCTCACGACCAGCTACGGCCGTGCACAAAAATACAGCAAGCGACCGACGGACCGGGCTGCTCGATGCTGAGGAGGCCAACCTTCTCTTTCGCTCAAAATTCAACGTGGAGACTGCGGACATTTCCGATCCCGTATTGGACAAGCCGGTCGACCGCGAAGCAGAAAAAACTTTCCTGCGTTCCGGACGGCGCGTCCCGGTACGTCGTCGGGGAGGGTCGCGATTCGGGGCCCGCTTCGGTCTTGGAGGACGTTGGGCCACGCTGGTCAAAGGTATTTTGTGCGTCACCGCACTGGGATTATTGGGAATCGCCGGCATGGGGGTCAAAGCTTATTTGTTGCACAGCAGCCGTTTCATTTTGCAATCGTCGGCGAGCATTCAGGTCGATGGAAACCGCGTGGTGAGCAGGTCCCAGGCGCTCGTCTTCTTCGCTCCGGATATGGGACGCAGCATTCTTCGCGTTCCGCTCGGCAAGCGCAAGGCTGAGTTGGAGGGAATCAAATGGGTGCGCACCGCGACCGTCATGCGGCTGTGGCCGAACCGTCTGCGAGTGGCCGTGGTGGAACGCGCTCCGGTGGCGTTTGCGCTGGACGGAAATGCGGTGCGGTTGGTGGACGATCAGGGCGTCCTGCTTAACCTTCCCAATGCCACTGCACAGCAACATTCATTCCGAATGCAGCATTATTCGTTTCCGGTACTGACCGGCATATCCGCTTCTGACCCTCTGCCAATCCGCGCGACGCGCATGGCAATGTACCTCGAATTTATTCATGCTCTCGATGCGGACGGCGGCCATATTTCATCCACTCTCAGCCAGGTTGATCTGTCCGATCCAGAGGACATTCGCGCAATTTTCCTTGGCGGCGCGCGCCAGCCACAGGTGCATTTTGGCGACTCGAATTATCTGGCGCGGTATCAGGCATACCAGGCG
>JBOGLY010000473.1:0-2706 GCA_050746425.1 Acidobacteriaceae bacterium | reverse complement strand
GTGGCCAAATTCCTCGCCGCATTCCCGCAGAGTATTGTGCTCCCAGCAAAAATGTTTTCCATTCAGTTCGTAAGTTTGCAGTCCGGCTTCTTCGATCAATTGCCAAAGAATCGGAGGCTTGCCGTGGACGAACTCAGCACCCAGCTCGACAATTTCCTCTCCAGTGTTGCGGCTGAAAATCCTTCCACCGACGCGATCTCGCGCCTCCACGACTTGCACGCGCAGACCGGAGGAAGCCAGCCGCCGCGCCGCGGTCAGCCCGGCGATTCCGGCCCCAAGCACAAGAACGTCGTGAGTTGTTTCCGCCATGTTATTTAGGGCGGCTGTTAGCGGCCGCTGTTCCAGTTCTTTGAATGGAAGCGGATGCCAATGCTGACCAGCCGGGGCGCTGCGAGGGTAAGGATCGGTGTGCGGCCCACCTCAATTTCGCGATTGAAGATGTTGCTTGCGGCGCCGTAGATTTCTGCGCGAGAGCCGAACGCATGGGCGACATATCCATCCATTTGAAAATATCCATGGAGCAGGAACATGTTGGCATCGTCGTCATATTGATGTCCGCTGAGCGTCCCCAGCAGTTCGGCAACTCCCAACTTCGGCTTTGTGGCGCGGAGTTGCGCGGTCGCCATGTTATGCGGCACTTGAGGAATCCATTTTCCGATCAGGCCCGGGTCCTGCGCAAATTGAGTCACAGTCGCATTTGCATATTGGTAGCCGCCGGTTACCGAGAGCCATGAAAATGGCTGCGATTGATAATCGAGGGACACGCCGCGGCTGCGAATCTGCCCCAGATTTTCTCGTTGCTCCAAAATCTGCGTAGGTGTCACGCTGAGCGTCAATGCGGTGACGGGACGGTCGACTTCCGTCCAGAAATAACTGGTCCGAACTACAGTGTTTTTCGATGGCAACGCAAATTCAAAGCCGCCCTCCCAACCAGTCGCACGCTCAGACTGCAAGTCAGGGTTCGCCAGAGTGACGCTCTGACCCACCTGGCTTTGCCGGTAGAGCTCATTCATTGTCGGCGAACGAAAAGCGCGATAGACCGATCCGGTGAGCGAAATGTTTTCGTTGAGCCTGCGTACTACGCCGAGGCGGGGATTGGCGAGGGTCTCGGTCCTATTGGGAATTGTTGTCGCGGCGATCGGCCCCTTCCCTGTTTGCATGAACTGAATCGTATCGAGATTTAGAAAGTCGTCGCCTCGCACCGACGCAGCCACAGTCCAATTTGTTGTTTGCAGCAAGCCTTCCGCATACTCGCCGACGTCTCGCTGACGAGCCGAGGTGTCGGCCAGTCCGTTGGGTAGGCGATTCTTTATGGGAGTTTCGTCGTCGGAGGCGCGCACATCGTTTGCATCGCTGCCCGTGATGAGCATCAACCAGGGTCGAAGCGATTTTGTCCATTTGGCGGAGCCTCCGAGTTGCTGCACGGCAACCTGCTGCAGGCGAGTTAAAAATTCGCTTTGCTGCCCGGCCGTGGTGGCGGAAAAGCTTTGCCCATAGTGTTCCTGGCTGCCGAATAGCTGTGCAGAGAACGAACCTGCGTTTTCCGTCGTCCAGTTCAATCCCGTGGTATAGCGCCAGAGACGCGTGCGATTCTTTTGCAGCGGAGTGCCATTGTTGCGCGCTTCATTCAGCATGTTTCCGCGCAGGTACACATCTCCGCGACGCGAAAGTGAGCGCCGCAGGTCAGCTTCCGCGTTCTGATAATGGACGTTCGCGGCGGTATCTACTGGACCGCGCGCGTCGGGCGCGACTTCAATGTAGCCGTTCGTAGTCAACCAGTCGCCGGCGACCAGGCCCGCCCATGGCCCGTGGACGGTTGTACCAAGCGCGGAAACATGCGGTGTATCTTCCTGCCCGTATCCGGTATCGAGCGCGAACGCAGTGGGACCAGGCTGGCGCTGTATCAGATTGATGACTCCGCCTATGGCGCTGCTGCCATATAGATCGGAGGCACCGCCGCGCATCACCTCAACATCTCGAATTGCAAGTGAAGGCAGTTGGTCCCAGTAGACCCATCCCCCGAACGGGTCGTTGATGGGTACCTGACCGGAGAGAACCAGTGTTCTGCTGGCCGCAGTGGATCCAAGGCCGCGCAGGGAGACGCCCTGGGAAGTAGGATTTGCCACCAGGGTGCTGGAACGCCTGAAGAACTGCAATCCGGTCACCTGCCGCAGTTGGTCTCCAACTGTAAGACTCGCTGTTTGCTGCAATGCTTGCTGGGACACTACGCGGACCGTATTCGCCGACTCATTCAATGCGATCGGGGTGCGGTCTGCCGTTACGACAATTCGCTGCGAATTTGTGGCGAGCGAGAGGGCAATCGTCTCGGGTTGATTTGGCTGGATGGGCTGCATGTACGGAGCATAATCGGGGACCTTGACAATTAGCGTGGCGGGCCCTAGCGGGAAGGTCGAGGCTTGAAAATCGCCTTGTGCCCCAGTGACCAACAGCAAGGTGCGATTTCCAATTTCCAACTGAACGGTGGCGCCAGCAATGGGCTGCGCAGTTGGACCCACAATTTTGCCTGAATAGACCGATGCTGGCTGCTGGGCAAATGCAACCAGGCATGCGCAGCCAAGGGCGAGCGATATCAGGCAGAGTCTTGTTTTTAGCACGTGTTTCATAAATGAATTTTGCGGATCTCATGCATCGTCCTCAGGGGCCGACGCCCCCGATTTTGCTTGTCTCTCGCGGCACGGCTTAAGC
>JBOGLY010000472.1:0-2734 GCA_050746425.1 Acidobacteriaceae bacterium | reverse complement strand
AACATTCACTATGTGCATCCGTTCTTTAAGGAACGGATGCGTCGGATTTACTTTCTTTGCGTACACCTACAGAAAAACTGGTCTAAAAATCGCCTTGCGTGGGCAGGTGGGTGCTACTGCAGACCTCGACCAGGCCAACGATCTGGCCCAGGCTGTTGCGCACCGGCGCCAGCACCGAGATCATTCCCGGTTTCTCTTGGACCGTGACGCGGTTCCCGGTTTTCAAGACCTGCTGCATGGGTGCCGGCATAGCTTGTTTTAGCTCGCCAAATTTATAAAATTGACTCAAATCATGTTGGTTCCGAATCACCGCCTGGATGTCCTGGGTGGTAGGCACCGGCATCCACAGATTCACGTCTACAGGAAACGGCGCCAGCATCGCCAATCGGATCAACGTCTTTTTCGTCTGAATAAACGGAGCAGCATTCACGTCGTAGTTGTCGCCCGCCTGCCACTTGTCGCTCGGATCCGGGTGCAGCATGTGCGACAATGCCCGCGCCGTCACAATATGCTGACAGACGTCGCCATCGATCATAATCGTCGCGACACGCGCGATTTCATCCAGCGTTTTTTGCTGGGTCGTGGAAACGGCCGCGGTCGTTGAAATGGCCGCAGTCGCTCCGGGAGCGGCGGTCTGCGCGTTGGGAACGGCTGCATAAGCTGAAAAAGCGGCCAGTTGCAGGCCCAGAAGAAGCGAAACGATGGCCTTCATTGGACACTCCCAGAATGCTCCATGATAAAGTCATGGACTCGTTGCCATGCATCCGGCTGCGGGGTTGGAAATTGCGCCTCGTACGGCTTCAGCGCATCTGCGAGGGTGGCGTTATTCCAATCGAGCGGCTGCCCCGGCGGCGGCCCCGACGGCGAATGCGTCCACTCTGAGAGGGTCGTGTTGTCGAATAAATGTACGACCTGCGCCTGGATCGCCTTGCGATTGCCCTGCTTCGCTTCGGCTTCCAGCAGGTCGATGTCCTGAACGGTATTACGCTGCAATTTCAAACGAATGCTGGGAATCGGCCCTTCAATCCCAAATCGCTCGCCGGAATAAACAAGCGTCTCGGTGCCGCCGTTGGAAAGCGCCTTGAACGGATGCGGTCCTGGAATGACCGCCAGCCAGCGCTCAAAACCGTTCAATCCGAGAATCCATGTCTGTAGGGGATTAAATGCGATGGCGGTGGAAACATCCTCGACTGACGGAGTTCCTCCGTAGTTCCATAGGATGTCGTCGCGCTGCTTAAGCGCGGGTACATCGTCCATATACCACACAATCATGTCGCCGGCCATGCACCACGCATGAATCGCGTCTTTCAGCACGTGGAATTGTCGGTCCATCATCCAGCTTACGTCCGCGCGCAGCATGAAGTGGACCGGAGTGTCCGCGGGCAAAGCTTTTGTCAGAAGATCGTGATAGACAAGGAAGTAGCGCATGTCTTTGGGAAACCGCTGCTCATCCCCGTCCCATTCAAATCCCTTGTAGCGCTTCTTTTGGTTGAAGAAAACTTCGAAATCCGTGTCGGTCCAACCCTTCTCGCGGAAGTGACGCTCCATTTCTCCTACAACATTTGTGAATTCCGCCTGATAGCCCGGCTCGCCCCACCACAGATAATTTGCCGGCCATGTTGGATTGATGGGCAGGTACATGAAGGAAATCGGATGCGGGCCGCGCCGGGTTCCGGCAAATGCGGAACCGTCCAGCACCGGTCCGTACAGCCGATCGAACTTGTCCCAACTGACGATATGTTTTCCCGCGCCCGTGCCCGCCAGTTCCGGGGCATAACCTGGCTCGATGTCCCCCGAATGACCGTATCCAAGATCTCCAAAGCTCGTACGGTTCTCATAGAAGATCCGGTAATACTGCTGAATTAGATGGAACTTTTCGTCTTCGTTGGCGCGACCCGAGCCCGCCAGCGCTTTCGGATATTGCGCTTGCAGCCACCCGTCGCCGTAGGAATTCGAGTTCACGTTGATCGCGTCCCGCGCGGGAATCACGGCGGGCACGACAGAGATCGTGAAGTGAACGGTCTTGCGTTGCGCGCCGTCCGTCAGCCGCGCGCGACCATGGTAGACGCCGGGCTTGTCGTTGGGGGCAATCCAGACATCAACCCAGAAGGCGCGGACTTTCTGTCCCTGGATCGCGTTTTCCGCGTCGGGCATTTGAAACGTGTACGGCAGGCGAACGGGAATCAGCGCATCGGGATAGTAATGTTTGTCGGGCTTGTCGAAGTGAAACCACTCCCGATACACATCCACCGGCTGCTTCGATTCAACGGAGAGTTTGCAGCCGCTGCAAGGGCTGTTCGACTTTACGACCAACTGGAAGGAAACATAGCCGCCGCGCGCCGCCGACAAATGGATTGCGTGGTTCCAGCTTGCCTGCGGCGCATCGCTGGCCACGATTCCGCCAAAAGGATCGGGGCGGTTGTATGAGGAAAGGATGAGCATGTCGGATGCTCGGCAGCAGGCGGGAGAAAGAAACAGCAGCGTCACGACAATTGCACCGAGTGTACCGAGCTTCATCATTCTGCTGTTCTCCATGGCAGAAATTTTCGATAACGACAATCCACCTACGTCTGTCATCCTGAGCCGTAGGCGAAGGACCTTGTGGTTAGCCGGAAAACGCGAGGTTCTTCGCCGCGCTCAGGACGACAAGCTCTATGTCTACTATTCCCCGACGGCTCCCGCTGCCGGCTCGATTGCGTCGCCGCGCAATTCAAATCGCGGCCCAATATAGTCC
>JBOGLY010000471.1:0-2744 GCA_050746425.1 Acidobacteriaceae bacterium | reverse complement strand
GGGTCGGCGGACAAGATCAAGGAACGTTTGATATGACAGTACGCTTTATGAGCGACCTGAGCGGACGCTCCGTTGCGTTACCACATTTCTGGGAACACACAGTCGGCAGCGGCCATGCCACGCTGGCGTTGCGCGCTGACTGGCAGGCACAGCTGAAGCGGGCTCAACGCGATTGCGGCTTTCAGCATGTCCGCTTCCATGGGATTCTTTCCGACGACATGGGGACACTCGTTGGCGAAGGCGATAAACTTTTCTATTCTTTTTTCAATACCGATCAGATTTTCGACTTCCTGCTTTCGATAGGGATGAAGCCCTTTGTCGAACTCAGTTTCATGCCGTCGATACTGGCGTCGAGCGACCAAAGGCAATTTCATTACGGCGCGAATGTTTCGCCGCCCCGTGATCCGGCGCAATGGGCTGTCTTGATCCGAAAGATCGTCACGCACTGGGTCGAGCGCTATGGTTTGGCAGAAGTCCGCCAATGGTTCTTCGAAGTGTGGAACGAGCCGAACCTGACCGCCTTCGGCACGGGCAAGCAGGACGATTATTTCACCCTCTATCGCTACACCGTGGAAGCGATCAAAGGCGTAGACCGGATGCTGAAAGTCGGAGGTCCGGCGACGGCCGACAACGCCTGGGTGGAGGATTTTCTGACGTTCTGCCGGGCCAACATCCTTCCGGCGGATTTTGTCAGCACGCATCATTATCCCACGGACGATTTCGGCAAGCCTGGCGATGACACCGAGGCGCAGCTTGCCGCGAGCAAGCGCAGCGCCTTGCGCGGCGAGGCGCAGAAGGTTCGAAAACAGGCGGCCGACCTGCCCCTTTATTATACAGAATGGTGTACGTCATCGAACCCGCGCGACGCCCTGCATGACGATCCTTACGCCGCCGCTTTCATTGTGAAAACGATCCTGGAAGCCAATGGCCTTGTGCAAGGCTACAGCTATTGGACGTTCTCCGACATTTTCGAGGAGAATTACTTTCCCTCGGTGCCGTTTCAGGGCGGCTTCGGCCTGATGAACATCCATGGAATCGCCAAACCGGCCTACCGTGCCTTTCAACTGCTCCATCAACTGGGTACGGAAATGTTTCCGGTCGATGGCAATCACGCAACGGTCGATGCCTGGTTCGTGCGCGGCGATCGATTTTCCACGGTAACGCTGACGAATTTTGCTCTGCCTCGTCATCCCATTCAGACCGAACAGGTCTCTTTTTCCATCAAATCCGCAAAACAGATCGACAAGACGACCGTACAGCGCATCGATCTGGAACACGCGAACGCCAAACGCCGCTGGCAACAACTGGGCGAGCCCGAATATCTCACGGCCGAAGCCGTGGAGGAATTGAACAAGGCTTCCGAACTAAATGACGAGGAATTGTCCGCTAGACACGATGGCGGAACACTGAACCTGGATGTGCAGATGCCGCCGCAATCGGTCGCCGCCATCCGTATTCCCCATTAGACGCCTATGAGGGACGCTGCGCCGGAAACCGACGATGCCCTGATCACGCGGCTGCAACGAGCCGCTTTCGGATATTTTCTGGATTACGCCGATCCGGATACCGGGCTTGTCGCAGATACCTCGCGGAAGGCATCGCCATCCAGCATCGCCGTCGTCGGCTTCGCACTCTCCTGTTATCCGATCGCGGTCAAGAATGGCTGGCTTGCGCGCGCCGACGCCGCCACGCGCACGCTCAAGGTCTTGCGGTTTTTTTCCCAAAGCACGCAGAGCGATGTGCCGGACGCGACTGGCTACAAAGGTTTCTACTATCACTTCCTCGACATGCAGAGCGGAAAGCGCGTCTGGCAATGTGAGTTGTCGTTGATCGATACGGCATTGCTTATCGCCGGAATTCTTGTTGCGGGCGTATTCTTCGACGGTGCGGGCGATGAAGCCGAGATCCGCACCCTGTCCGATGCCCTCTACAGGCGCGTCGAATGGCATTGGGCGGAAACCGGAAGTGCGACATTCGCGCAAGGCTGGAAGCCGGAATGCAGCTTTCTGCATTACGGCTGGGAAGGCTACAACGAGGCGACCATTCTTTATGTCCTGGGACTGGGATCGCCAACCTTCCCGCTTGCTGCGCATGGCTATGAGAGCTGGCAACTGACCTATCAATGGGAGAACCTGCTTTCCAGCGACGTGCTGTATTCCGGCCCGCTGTTCACGCACCTGTTTTCCCACGCATGGATTGACTTTCGCGGCATTCGCGACCGCTTCATGCGCGAAAAGAACAGCGATTATTTCAAGAACACGCGGAGTGCGATCGCATTGCATCGCGAATATGGGCGCCGCAACAGTCATGACTTCAGCGGGTACAGCGAGAATTTCTGGGGAATTACGGCGGGCGACGGTCCTAACGGTCACGAGATGCGCGAGAACGGACGCGACCTGCGCTTCTTCGGTTATATGTCGCGTGGCGTGCCATACGGCCCGGACGATGGAACGATCGCTCCGTGGGCGATGCTCGCGACGCTCCCGTTCAACGTTAGGGCCGCACTCACCGGTACGCGCCACCTGCTGAACGCTTACCCGCAAGTCTGCGTGCAAGGTCGCTTTTCCAGCGGCTTCAACCCGACATTGATCACGGATGGCTCAGGCTGGTTATCGGAAGGTTGGTATGGCCTGGATCAGGGATTGCTGGTGATGATGATCGAGAATTATCGCAGCGATTTTGTCTGGGAATTGACGCGCCGCTCGCCTTACATCGTCGAGGGTCTGAAGCGTGCAGGATTTGAG
>JBOGLY010000470.1:0-2756 GCA_050746425.1 Acidobacteriaceae bacterium | reverse complement strand
ATAGTGGGCGGCAGACCGTATTTCGGGCCGAACAGATCGATCGCTCCGGCCTCGCCGTAATTTTGGCAAAAGATTCCCGCCTTGGCGCGATCTGCGGGCGACAGCGAATCGTAAATCCGGGATACCTCGGCGACCATGGCTTGCCATCCGAATCGGTCGGCGTAGAACTGCGGGAGCGGTCCGGTTGCCGCGGTCTCCGTGTTCTCGCTGGTCAGGTGCAGCGCCCTTGTATAGCGAATCCACGTGTAGGGCGGCAACACCGGAATCCCCATGGGAAGCGTGATCGCGCCAAGTACCAGCATCACCGCGCACCAGCCGGGAGTCAGCCACGCCGTTTTGCGCGAAGAGGAAAACATCTGCTGCCAGGCCAGTGCGCCTGCCGCGAACAGCACCGGATACACGGGCGCTACGTAATAATCCTTCGCATGGAAGTGAATCATGGTCGCCAGCAGCAGCAGGTACATCGCGCCAATCCAGCGAAAACCGCGCGCGGATTTAGCGGCAAACAGCCAAACCAACCCCGGCAAAAGCAAAACAATGCTGATCGCATTCAGCATCATGATTTGCGCGCCGAGAAACGCCAGCGGTCCAAGCTGAACGTTCTTATGGCTGTGGTTTACGTTGTTCAGCCAGACGAGCGTCGGCCACTGATGATGAATTTGCCACAGAATATACGGCAGCGCGATCAGAATGATCAGCGCGACCGCGGCCAAGGTCCATCGGCTCCAGAGAATCTTGCGTTCTGGTGTCAACAACAGCGCGACCAACAGCGCAATAAGAAAAAACACGATGGAGGGTTTGTTCAATATTCCCCGTCCGCCAAGGATTCCGAAAGCGATCCACCACCGCGGACTACCCCCGCGAACGATCAGTAGAATCGCGGCCACGCAACCCATCCAGAAGACCGGCTCGAAAGAATTCATTGAGAGAAAGCCGTCGATAGCCAGATAGACTGGCGCGATCAGAACGGCAATCATCGCCATTGCCTGCGCCATTCGCCTGCCGCCGAGCAGCCACGCCAGCACGCCCGTCAGGAAAACTTTCATCGCGCCCGCCAGCGCAGAGAAAAGCCGAAGCAGCGCAAGGTGATGGAACCCAAACAGCGCCTCGGCAATGCGAGCTTGCAGCGCGACCATCGGGGCTTGATCGACATATCCCCAGGCCAGATGGCGCCCGCAGACGATGTAGTACATCTCATCGCGAAAAATTCCGTAGCCAAAATGCTGCGCTACGATATTGCCGATGAATTCAATTGCAAGCTTGATGGCGGCGAAGGCGAGGGCGAAGCGCCACACTCGTCTCCAGTGTTCCGCGGCGGTTGGCTGTGATTGCATTGGCACTCTGACCCTCGTCCAAAAGGCGCTGTCGTTCTGAGCGCAACGAAGTGGAACGAAGGATCTCGCGGTTTTCGTGCAACGCGAGATCCTTCGCCTTGGGCTCAGGATGACAGCGCTAATATCTGTGAACCAAATGAAGTACGCGCACAGCCACAAAAAGTTCCCGCAAGGGAAGATCGCGCCTTTACTTTTTATTCCGCTGGATCGATTGTGGAAACGGAAGCCTGAAAATGCGCGCAGATCGCTTCCGCGATTTTGCGCGAAACCACCGACTGCAGCGCTTCCAACGGTGCTGACTGGACTGCCCGCAGACTGCCGAAGTGCGTAATGAGCCGGTTACGGGTCTGCGCGCCCACGCCTGGAATGCGCAGCAGATCGGAGTCGCGGTCGCGCATCTCGCGCCGTTTGCGATGATACGTGACGGCGAACCGATGAGACTCGTCGCGTATGCGCTGGACCAGGTGCAGAACGGGCGAGTGGCGGTCGAGCACCACCGGTTCATCTTCCTGGCCATGGACGTAGATCAGCTCTTCCCGTTTGGCGATCGCCGCCAGCGGCTGGCTGGTGAAGCTCAACTCCTCCAACGCGGCGGCCGCGGCATGGAGTTGGCCCAGTCCGCCGTCGATCAGGACCAGGCTGGGCATCTGTCGATGCTCCTCCTGCAGGCGGCGATAGCGTCGCGCGACAACCTCTCTCATGCTGGCAAAATCGTCCACGCCTGTCACTGTCTTCACTTGAAATTTTCGATATTCCGACTTGTTCATCGCACCTTTTTCCCACACCACCATCGACGCCACGGTTTCCGCGCCCTGAATGTGAGAAATGTCGAAGCACTCGATCCGTTCTGGCAGCGTTGGCAGATTCAGCGCGTCCTGCAATGCCTCCTGTGTTGCAACAATGCTGGGCTGCAGCACGCGAAAACGCTGGTCGTACGATTGTTTTGCATTCTGCCCCGCCAGGTCCAGCAGAGAACGCTTCTCGCCGCGCTGCGGCACCGCGATTTCCACTTTATGTCCAGTGCGATCGCAGAGCAATTCCGTCAGCGGCGCGCGATCGGGAAAGTCCACCGGGACATAGATATTTCGTGGAACATATTGTTGGTCGATATATAGCTGCTTTAGCAGCGCGGAAAAGAAATCCGCGGGATGAAAGCCTTTGGAGTCGCCCCCGGAAGAATTTGAAATCTCATCTGACCCGAGGTCCGAAGGCGGCGTCCGGGGCACGCCGGTTTCTTGCGAGGACCGATCTTCCGACTGCGGAAATTCCGGCAAGTCTTCCCAGAAGAATTCTCTTCGGTCGACTATCCGTCCGTTGCGGATGTGAAATAAATTTGCCGCCAGCATTCCTTTTTCATAATGAAAGCCGAACACGTCGGCATCGTCGTCGGAGGCAGCCGCCATCCGTTGCTTTTCCTGCAAC
>JBOGLY010000469.1:0-2762 GCA_050746425.1 Acidobacteriaceae bacterium | reverse complement strand
CCGTCAACACCGGGTGCTCCGTCCTGATGTCTTTCCCAGCGCGATAGTTGAATACATTTTCTCCCGGCGTAACAGCAGGCAATGTACGCGGATTCAATTGAAACAGCGTGGTGAGCAGGACATCGTGCAACGCGGCATTGTCTTTCGACGCGCTGTGCAGAGAGAAGCGGACCAAATATCCATAGGTTCCATCGACGGCGTTGCGGTGTCCGTGCGCGGCCGGCAACTGTTTCGCCTGCGCCTTCCATGGGCCGTTGAACGGGCCGGTAAGCGAGCCGCTTTCCGTCCAACTGCGACCGCCATTTGTCGAGGTTGCCGCTGTCAGTTTGTCTTCGGCGGTAGGCAAGTTGGCTTGCACGGAAAAGTTCGCGTCGATGATCACGTAAGGCGACGGCATGGAAAACGTGTATGTCGCATCGCTTCCGTGGCGGGCCGTGACGCCGCTGGTTATCTCCGCGGGATGGTACAGAATTTTTCCGGTGGCCCAGGTGCGCTTATCTTTCTCGCTGCGCGGCCCGGTGGAAGTCTTCAATTTAAATTCCGCGAAATCCGGCAAAATCTTCCAGTCTTTGCCATCGTACGTATACGGCAGATAGAAAAGGTCCTGGGAAGCGGGGCGAAAATAGCGAATCATCCGCTCGCCCGGGCGCAGCACGAAATCGAGTGTGTCGCCTTCCGGATAGCGGCGGTAGGCATATAAATAATTGTCGTTGATGGTGGTATACAACTCGGAAAGGTCCTTGATGTCGCCGGCGCGAACGTCCGCAGGATACCAGGGATAGTCGACAGTGTTTGGATTGGAAGTCTTCGGGCCGGTAACGTTCCGCGTCATGATGGTGCCGTCGTGCTCAAGCTGCCATACGGAAGCGACATCCCTTTGCTTCAGCGGGCCGGTGCCGATCGGATTGTAGCCAAGCTCGTCGGAGTCGAACATGTGATATTTGCCATCGTAGAAAACCTCGGCGACGGTGTGTCCGGTCAGAAACCATACGCGCGAATTTTTGAAACCGCCGGCATCGTAGGTGGCGGCCATCAGCGGACCGTCCTGATAGCAAAGCCCGAAGCCGTAGCTGTTCAGCAGCTTGATGGGATCGAGCACCTCGCCATTCGGCTCCTCATAGGCCCAGCCGGCAATGTGATAGAACATTCCGGGCTTCACGAAGCGGCCATCGACGAGGTAGAAACGCCAGATCGCCTCGGCTTTTTCGCGCGGTGTTGTGGCGTGGTATTGCTGGAAAATGCCTTGCGCCACGGCTTTCATATTGCTGGTGTCCACCTGACCCACTTTGGTGAGTTCCGGTGAATACACCTGCGCGCGCGCGGCAGGCGAAGCTGTGAAAGCGAAGGCGACCGCAATTGCCAGCATGATAAATTTCATTCGCATAGTTCAGTTCCTTTGACGGATTGTCGTCCTGAGTGGAATTCGCCGCTGCGACGGAGGCGAAGGACCTTGCGTTTTTCCGGCCAACCACTAAGGTCCTTCGGTCGCGTCCGTCGCTCAGGATGACAACCTATTCGATAACAGCCATTATTCCAGGTTTATATTTTGCGTGACCGTCTGGCCGCTCATTACATCCCGAACAGTTACGGTCCACTTTCCTGGGGCGTCGTTCGCGGCAAACGGAATGGCCTTGACTCCCGCACCATGTTTGACGATCAAATTGCCCGAATAGTACAAAACTTGGTTTCCCTGCGGGTCGAGAACATCCACGTGGAAGATGCTGACGTCTGCCTGCGATGGTTTAGCATGAACGGAAATGTTCGCGACCGTTCCACGCTGCGCCTGCGCCGGAACGGACACCTGCATCTCTGGAAGCGGCGCGTCGCTCGCCACCAGAATAGTCGGCACGTAGGGGTCGACGGTCAAAGACAGTTCTTTCCGCTCGCCGAGCGCCTTGCGCCCACGCACATCGTAGACATACATTTCGCGCGGCAGTAGAAGGCGAACCTGGACAGGTTTTGAAAAGCGATCGTTGTTACGAAAGTCCGGTGGCCCCAATTCGCTGACATGCGCTTGCGGATTCGACATAAGCGTGACGATCCGCACACCGCCGTTGGCAAAAACATGCTTGTCGATGCCAACGACAGAGTGGCCCGCGGCGTCTTCCGCGACAAATTGCGGATGAACACCGCTCGCGCGCAGCAGTTCGCCGATCTCGCGGTGGACGGGACCCTCCTTGCCTTCGAGCCGATTTACCAGATAGCTCTCAATGTCAGTGTTCAGCAGGATGGCCTTTCCTTTTCCGAAGGCGTGCACATTTTCCTGCTGCGAATTTGATCCGCCGAAGAGATCGGCGAGCGACGATTGCGACAATTTTTTGCTGTGCTCGTCATAGGTTCCCGGCATTCCACTGGCGATAGCGATGCCGCCATCGGAAACAAACTCGCGAATCGCATTCGCCTCGCGCTGGGACAAGGAAGTGGAGTCTGGCAGGATCAGCACCTGATATCCGTCCTTGAGCAGTTCGCCTTTCGGAATTTGATCGTAGGAGACGAAACGATACTGCAGGCCTTCGTCCTGAATCAAATTGCACCACGATAGGCGCAGGCGGATGAAATTGTTGTTGGAGCGCTCATATGCTGCATCGCGGGTCATCCACGCAGCGCCGTCGGGCCGGCGCTCCAGCATCCAATCTGTTCGGAAGCTCGGCTGGGAGTAGTCAATGACGATTGGACTGGTGACTGGATGGCTGTTGATGATCAACGCGCCTTCTCCATCGCGAATTTCGTTGTAGTCTTTTGCGGCCGCTTCTCCTCTTGGG
>JBOGLY010000468.1:0-2770 GCA_050746425.1 Acidobacteriaceae bacterium | reverse complement strand
CAATCGAGCCTTTGTCGTCGATCGGCTGGCCCAGCGCGTTCACCACGCGGCCAATCATCGCATCGCCCACCGGCACGCTCATGATCTTGCCGGTGCGCTTCACCTGGTTGCCCTCGCTGATTTCCGTATAGTCGCCCATTATCACGGCGCCAACCTGGTCTTCATCCAGGTTCATGGCCAGGCCGGAGACGTCGTGAGGAAACTCCAGCATCTCGCCGGCCATCACCTTGTCCAGTCCGTGGATGCGGGCAATTCCGTCGCCGAGTGAAATGATCGTGCCCACTTCATCGACGCGCACCCGCGACTCGAAGTTTTCTATCTGCTCTCGAAGTAACTGCGAAATTTCGTCTGCTTTGATCTGCGTCATTCTGCTTCCAGTTGGTTTTCTGAATTATTTGGTTGGTCGATATTATTTGGTCAATCCGCCATCATTCTTTCACGAAGCTCTTCCAGCCTGCCGCGAACCGAGCCGTCGTAAACCATATCGCCAATGCGCAAGATCACGCCTCCAAGCAGAGATGCGTCCTGCCTGTAGGTGGGGCGGACCTCCAGCCCGGCCAGGGCCGCCGCTTTGGCTTCGATCTTCGATTTTTCCTCGGCGTTCAGCTCGCGAACGCTGGTGATTTCCGCTTCGCTGATGCGCAGC
This sequence comes from Acidobacteriaceae bacterium, assembly GCA_050746425.1. Lineage (GTDB taxonomy): Bacteria > Acidobacteriota > Terriglobia > Terriglobales > Acidobacteriaceae > JAKAAZ01. The sequence goes on along the minus strand of JBOGLY010000468.1, from coordinate 2,124 downwards.
CGCCGGTTGATTTCATTTCTGTAATCGGAGGCGATCGAATCTACTGCATGGATGCGATCGTTTTTCAAGAGCAGCGCCACGAAATTCCGTACCTGCTTCATCATCCCGATGCGCGGCACCATCGCGTCCAACACTTTCAATTTTGTTTCGAGCGGGATGGAGGGATTCTGAAACACCTCCCGCAACTGCCGGCTATCAGCCCAAGTCGACTGAAAATCCTGAAGCTGCCGGTCGATCTCCTTGGCGTCCAATTTGTCGGCAAGCACAACATCGGCCAGTGCGTGGGCGTATTGCAGGGAAAAAGCGTCCATCAATTCACCCCGTTGCCGTGGCGTTCCCGGCCCAGATCCACCAGAAAGCTTTCCACCAGCGAGTGGTCCGCTTCCATCGTCAGCGCAAGCTTGCGTTTGGCCCGCTCGATCGCCATTTCCGCCGTCACGCGCTTCAATTGACTTTGCGCCTTGGCGCCGGCGGCGGCGATTTCCTGCGCGGAAGTATGCAGTATCACCTGCTTCTCCTGTTCCAGCGCGGCCCGCATCTGCTTCTCTTTATCATGAGCTTCCTGGTGTGCATGCGTCTTGATGGCGGCGATCTCAATATCGAGCCGACCCAGGCGCGCTTCCACGTTGGCCAGCCGCTGGTTCGCTTCCTCGGTTGCTGCGTGGGCCTGCTGCAATTGGCTCTGGATGCGTTGTGTACGGTTGTGCAATGCCTTGGGCAAAGCTCGCGCCAGAAACCACACGATGCACGCCAGCAGGACGATAAAATTAAGTCCCTCGAACATCCGCGAGGTCACTTCCACCGGAAGACCCAGCATCCTCGCCAACGTATGGACCATTTGCGAATGCCGATAGACGTTGTTTGCGTCTTGAGCTTCTGGATTGTCAATTTTCTTTTGGAGGATTTCTTCGTTGCGCTTGCGCTGGCGATTGGCCTGGACTGCGGCTGGCGATTGTTGCACCAGGGCCGCGTTCTGGCCCGGGGAATCGAACACCGCACGCGCGCGAGGCGTGACAAACCACAGCAGTCCCAATCCGCAGAATGCCAACACCAGGATTCTCGGCCCGGAAGAATGTCGATTGAGTATGCGCAGGAGAAAGGAACGAATCATACGGCCTGCTCCCGCGAAGCTGGTTCGGAAGCTGACGTTACAACCGGCAAAATGCGCTTCAGAATCTCATTGGAAAGCTCGACAGCCACTCCATCCAGTTCCAATCGCGCAGCCTGCATGCTTTCTTCAATGGCGCTCTTTGCAGCGGAGGTATGCTCCTGCGCCAGCATTCTTGCCTGTGCAAGCGCAACTTCCGACTCCAGATGGACTTTTTCCAGATGTTCGTGGAGTTCACGGAAAATCTCCGACCGCGCCGCCCGCAACCGCTCTTCATATTCCGCCGTCTTGCGTTCCGCGGCGGCAATCGCAGCAGCGGCCCGTTCAATCGCCCCCTGCGTCTTCGAATATCGTTGCCGCAGAACTTTTTTCAGAGGGGTGTGGACCAGCAAACGGTACGCCGCCAGCGTGACCAAAAACAGGAGCATAGTCGGCACTGAGCCGAGCGCAAGCCCTCCAAGCTGTTGTAGCAGGTCACTCATTTTGCGGTGTGGATTCGGTTTTGCCAGCCTGGAACGGCGCTTGAATCTTATGGATTCAACGCCGGTAGATTGTTGATGGAACACTCAGTTGTAACAAAGGGTTCGCCGGGGTGTCAAACCAGGTGGGAAGCAGAAGCCGCGTCCTCTCTCCCGTTGCAAATACAAGAAAAATGAACTGTCACCAAGACCGAAGTTCCGCTACCAGCGGAGCCTAGTGAAGGGACCTGCTGTCATTTGCTCTGACGACAACAGAAACGCTTATTGGACGCGCATCCCTGGGTAGACCCCGGAGTCTTCATTTCGGGGAACCAATGCCACACAGGTGCCCATCCTTCACGCTCGCTTTCGCACGAAGGCCTCGATTTCAATTGACGAATTCACCAGAAATGGTTTCGGCGCTTCAATCACGGCTGCACGGTAAGTTGAATCGTCGCGCCTGCTTCGATCCGGCTTCCCGCCACGGGAGACTGCCCGATCACTGTGCCAGCGGGAACCGCGGCGGCCGGTGTCGAAAAACTTTGCGTCGGTGAAACC
>JBOGLY010000467.1:0-2791 GCA_050746425.1 Acidobacteriaceae bacterium | reverse complement strand
GCGAACGCCTGCATCGCATTCTTCGCGAATACTCGCTGGCGGTGACGGAATTTTTGAGCGGTTTTTTGTCGCCGTATCGGTCGCGCTGGCAACTGGACTACGGAAGTTTTCGTCCGCAGGAGGAGCAGGGACGCGACCTGCCATTGCGGCGCCGCAACGACCTGATGCATACCGATGCTTTTCCTACGCGACCGACCCGTGGCGCTCGCATTTTGCGGTTCTTCAACAATCTTCACCCAACAAAAACGCGCGACTGGATTACCGGCGAGCCGTTTGGCGCGTTAGCGCCGCAATTCGTGACAAGAGCGACAAAGCCTGAGGTCGGAAAAACTGCATTGCCGCGTGAGCAGAGCACGCTGACACGAGTTACGTTGAAGGCGGCGTCCGACATCGGCCTGGGCAGAGCGCTGCCCGCCATCAAGAGATCGCCGTATGACGACTTCATGATGCGCTTCCATAATTTTTTGAAAGAGAATGCGACGTATCAGGCGCACGGAAAGCGCGAGGCATGGTCGTTTCCGCCAGGCTCCAGCTGGATGGTCTATACCGATATGGTGCCGCATGCGGTTTTGGCCGGCCAATATGCGCTGGAGCAGACGTACCTGGTGGCGTCGGAGGCGATGGTCGCTCCGGAACATTCTCCGCTGGCGGTACTGGAGAAAATGACGGGAGAGAAGCTGGCGTAAGGGGTTTTGCGGCAGCTTCCCACTCAAGCCAAAAGATGGCTTGAATGGGCCACCCGGGGACTGTCGCGCAATCAGATTCGTCGGGTATCGATTGCATCACGCTCGGCGTAAAAGGCCGCGGTGGGTTCAAGATTCGGGCCGAACGGCAGCGGGCGAAGCGGTTTTCCATCGGCGCGCTTGATATGTTCCCAGTTATTCAGCCATGAGTCTCTGTCGGTGATGCCCCAGGTCAACACGGCCTTCACATTCGGCTCGGCCAGCATCATGGTTAAGTAATCGCGATAGACTTTCGCGACCGCCGCATCCCGATCTTGAACGGTGCCTGGAATTTTTCCATCGGCCACATCCAACTCCGTTACAAACACCTGCATGTTGAGTTTTGCCAACTCGCGCACAAATTTTTGCAGTTCCTTTCCGGGCGCAGGAAGGTCCGCTTTGATGTGGCTCTGGACGCCCACGGCATCGATTGGCACGCCGGTCGCCGTCATGCGGCGGACCATCGCAAGGACAGCGTCGCGCTTGGCGTGCTGGTCGGGATATTCGATGTCGTAGTCGTTGTACGTCAGCAGCGCCTTGGGATCGGCCTGGCGCGCGGTTCGGTAGGCAAGGTCGATGTAATCGTCACCCACCAGGTTCAGCCACGGCGTTTTTCGCAATCCGTGCGGCAGGCCATCCTTCGGCTCAATGCCTTCGTTCACTACATCCCAGGCTTCAATGCGCCCGGCAAAATGCCGCATCTCGGTCTGGATGTGGTCGATCATGGCCTGACGTGCATTCGTTTTATTGATGGGGCCTGGGAACCACCGGGGCAGCGCCTGGTGCCAGATAAGGTTGTGGCCGCGGACCTTCTGTCCGTTCTTGTGTGCGAACTCCATCAGCGCGTCGGCTTCGTGAAAATCGTACTTTCCTGGCGCGGGGCTCACCGGCCCCCATTTCATTGCGTTTTCCGGCACCACGATGGAACACTGCTCGGCGATCAGTTTTCCGTAGGCGGGACTCGTGGCCAACAATCGCGCATTTACCGCGCAGCCAACCAGCAGATCATGCGCTTTGCCATGCGCGCGCAAAGAGGCCGCGCCGCTGACGCTCGTCCGCTGGCCGGTCGCATCCGCCCAAATAGAGCGACGCGTTGCCAGCACCGCGGTGGCGGCAAGGCCGGCAGAGCGAAGGAATTGTCGTCTACTTTCAATGGATATCTTTGGAGTGGTTGACATGATGATTGCAATCGTACACTTTGCGCTGTGCGGCGGTTTGTGGATACCTTAGGACAAGCATTACGAGCCGAATGGCCGGTTCGATACGGGAAGCGGACAAATTATGGCGATGGCAAGCATGGAGAGCGTGAACGTTCTGGCGGCGGAACAGTCGCCGGGCAGCGGGGCCGCGTTCCCGATGGTGATCACGTTGTTTTTTCTGTGGGGGTTCATCACCTGCCTGAACGACATCCTGATCCCGCATTTGAAAAACCTGTTCACGCTGAATTATGCAGAGGTCATGCTGGTGCAGACCTTCTTCTTCGCCGGATATTTTGTTTTCGCGCTTCCGTCCGGCAAGGTGATCGACTGGATCGGGTACAAGTGGACGATGGTGGCCGGCCTGCTGATTATGGCGGTCGGCGCGCTGTGTTTTCTTCCGGCGGCGATGGCGCCATCGTTTCCGTTATTTTTAGTCGCGCTGGGAATTGTCGCGGCGGGAATGACATTTCTGCAGGTGGCCGCGAACCCTTATGTGCTGGTGCTGGGACCGGCGAAGACCGCGTCGAGCCGATTGAATCTGGCGCAGGCGTTCAATTCGCTGGGGACGACGGTCGCGCCGTACATTGGCAGCCTGTTCATTCTGAGTACAGTTCCGCTGGCTGCGGCGCAGATGAAACTGCTGTCGCCATCCGCGCTCCATCTGTACAAATTGCATGAAGCGGCAGTGGTGAAGCTTCCCTACACCTTGATCGCGATAATCCTGGCGGGTTTCGCGCTGGCGATGGCGCTCTACAAACTGCCAAAGATTCGCACGGAGACGCCGGATGCCGCTGCCGCCGGCGCGCCGTTGCCGAGCATCTGGACGCAGCGCCACCTGGTGCTGGCGGTTGTCGCGATTTTCGTCTATGT
>JBOGLY010000466.1:0-2793 GCA_050746425.1 Acidobacteriaceae bacterium | reverse complement strand
GAATATCGGCAACCTGACGCAAAAGGCAGCGGCTTTGTATGTGGCGTTCTATTGGGGCGGCGCGATGATTGGCCGATTCTGCGGCGCGGGAATTACGCGAAAACTGCGCGCCGGACCGGTGTTGGGAACGGCGGCCATTGTCGCCTGCTCTCTGGTCGTCGTCTCGATGGCGACCTTCGGCCATGTGGCGATGTGGAGCATTATTCTGGTGGGACTGTTCAACTCCATTATGTGGCCGAACATTTTCGATCTGGGACTGGTCGGCCTAGGCCGGTTGACGAACCTTGGATCGAGTTTGCTGGTGATGGGCGTGCTGGGCGCGGCGTTGATTCCTCTGTTGCAGGGATTTGTGGCGGATAGAATCGGCATCCACCACGCATTTTTCCTGCCCGCGCTGTGCTATGTCTACATCTGCTATTTCGGATTCAAAGGATCGAAGCCGAGGACGGCAAGCGCAAGCGGCGAAATAATTTCGCCAGTGTGACGGCCTTGTCGGCATCCTGTCTCCCATCTGGGAAGGACAGCCTGATGTGCGCACTCGATCAACCTGATCGTGGTGTGCTACAATGTAGCCCATGAAGAGACATGCAACCGCCAACGCCGTAGTTCGGGCAAGAATCAACGAAAAAGTAAAGAACCAAGCGGCCGCCGTTCTGGAAGGGATGGGGCTGACCGTATCGGATGCCTTCCGCTTGCTACTAGTCAAGGTCGCCGCGGAAAAGACGCTTCCCTTTGAAATTCACGCGCCGAACCGGGCCACCATCGCGGCGATCAAGGCGGGGAAACGAGGTGAGGTCTCCAGATTCAAGAACGTGAAAGAGTTGATGGCGGACCTGAATGCGGACGATTGAGCGGACTTCCACGTTCAAAAAGGACTACAAGCGAGTGAAGGCGACGCCCCGCCACAAAGATATCGAGACACTGCTTGAGGAAATTCTCAGTGCGCTTCTTCTTGATCGACCGCTGCCGGAGAGACACTCCGACCACCCTCTGATCGGCGAATGGAAAGACCATCGGGAGTGCCATCTCAAGCCCGATCTTCTCTTGATCTATATCAAGCCCGATGGCGAAACACTGCGCCTGGTCCGGTTTGGCTCGCACAGCGGTCTTTTCTAATGCCGCCGAGAGATTCTAGCCCACGCGAATGGCCTGATATTGGAACATCAATTCCCGCGCGATGTCTTCGTTCTTGCGCTCCACCATGCCGGGAATGCGGAAGATTTCGATAAGCATCCAGAAGCCGAAGCCGCCGAAGGTCAACCAGTAAATCAGTTGAATCCCAATGCGGCCTAGATACAGATAATGAAAGCCGAAGAAGAACCATAAGACGTAGGCGAGCAACGCGGATTTCTTGCGGAGTTGATAATCCCGCCAGACCAGCGCTTGCGTGCTTGCCGGAAGACCCTGGAAGACGCCTTGTAAGGAATACGGGATTGACATGTTTCACCTCGACTTGAATTACGCTCGATTTTCGGGACCTTTAGCCGTGTCTTCCAATACTACTTACGTATCCGTTGAGGAACCAGTTCCCATTATTCCGCATCTCGCCGACGCCGTTCCTCCGCGAGTTTTTTGAATGCGGTGTGGACGAAGGAGCCGAGGTACCAGCCATCGATATATTTGTAGGGAGTTTCGCCGGTGGTGTAATGGCCGCAGGGCAGTATTTTCGAGTCGAAATTGACGCCGCGCAGTCGAAACTCGCGCAGCACGCCCTCGGAAAATTCGCGGAGAAAGGTCAGATCGTAGGGCGCGTAGACGACGCGTGCGAGCTTCTTCGGCCAGCGCGGGTTTTTCTGTTTCGGGGCGAGGCCGGCAAAGCGGTCCATGTAGGCCATCGGGCTGGCGCCACTCCAAAGCTGGACCAGATCGTTGTGCGTCAGCCCGGCCTGCTCGCAGGCGGCGCGAACATGGCGCGTGCTCTGGCCGGTCCAGACCACGTCGCCGGTCCATAGCGAGGCATGGTTGAAGGCGTTGACGCGCAGCCGCGCATCGTGGGCGCTGGCGATGAATCCATAGCAGGAGCCAAGGCTGGTACCGAGCACGCCGAACTGCTCGTACCCCTGCTGCTCCAGCCAGTCCAGGCAACTGCGAATGTCGACGACCGCCTGGCGACAGGCTGCGAGAGTGCGCCCGATGTTGGAGCTGACGGCGTAGTCGGAGCGCTCCAGCTCCGCCGGTCGGCGAATGTCGTGAAAGGGCTTGCTGAGCCGCAGCGCGGAAATTCCAAAGCGATTGAACAGCATGCACAGCGCGTTGTGGCTGAAAGCGTCGGCGTTCCACTGCGGCATGACGACGATGGCCTGCTTGGGCTTGCCTGCTTGTTTTTTTTGTGGCGCGGGGTACCAGCGCGCGTTGGCCCGGTCGTTCTCCGGATAAGGCGTGCGCAGCGGCGAAGTAAAGCGGAGAAATTGCGCTGTGGGAAGTTTGCCTTCTGCGGCAAGGCGTTTCAGGCGCGCATCGCGACGCAACGTTTCAGGACGCACGTTGGTGGGAAACAGTTGCGGATGGCGTTCCTCCAGGCGAAAATCCGTTGGCGTGACGTAGCCGTAGAATGCCTCGGAGTCGGCGATGATGCTTTCATTCACCGCCAGCATGGCGGCGTGGAGTTGTGCCTGATCTCCGCTGGCCAGCGCGTCGCGGATGGGCAGATTCCGCGATGCGATCCAGTCCTCCAGCCAGTCGAATCCCCATTCCAATGGGCGAACGATGCGGTTGGTGTCGCGCGTCGTCAGCTTTGTTTCCCATGCATACATCCATCTCGCGTACAAATTTTTCAGCATTCTTATTAAAGAT
>JBOGLY010000465.1:0-2805 GCA_050746425.1 Acidobacteriaceae bacterium | reverse complement strand
GGAGAACTCCGTTCGCTTCGTGTTTCTGACCGGCCCGGAATCTCTGATTCGCCAGCGAATGGAGGCGAGGCGCGGCCACTATATGCCGGAGTCTCTGCTTCCCAGCCAGTTGGCAACGTTGGAACCGCCGCGCGATGCGATCGAAATTTCCATTGCGCAAACAGTCCCCGCCATGGTCGACCAAATCCTGAGCGAGCTCGCGAAGGAAGGCTATGCTGGAGTGAGTGATCTTCAGCACAAATAAAGGGAGCTTTGACATCGTGGCAAAATTTACATTCGTGATTGCATTGGTTCTGATCGCATTGGGGATCGCATTTTTTATTGCGACCGGAAGCTACGCGCCGACCGCGCTGATCCCTGCATACTTTGGCATTGTTCTCGGCATTCTCGGCCTGCTGGCGAATACGGCGGACAGCAAGCGCCGCATGATTATGATGCATGTCGCGGTGACCATCGGCCTTATTGGGGTGGTGTTCCCGGGATATCGCGCGGGAGCGGCATTTTTGGCATCCACCCGCATGGCCCATCCTGCCGCAGTAAAAGAAGAGTTTGCCATGGCGGCGATTTGCCTGGTGTTTGTGCTCGTCTGTGTGCGGTCTTTTATTGCAGCCCGTCGAGCGCGAGCCTGAAGAAAAATCGATCATGTCGATTAAACCAGCCTGGATAGACGCGGGAACGCGCAGCGGTAGAAAGTCGGAGTCCGCCGGCGGCCGTGTCTCCGCCGAAATGCCGCAGAGCAGGAAAAAGCCGGAACTGCGCAAAGTATTGCCGGAGATATGGGCGCTTGTGCGCCCGAGGCGAGGGCTGCTCGCCTTCGGCCTGTTGCTTATGGTTATCAGCCGCGTCTCCAGTTTCGTGCTGCCGCTTTCCGCAAAATTCTTGATCGATCGAGTCATGGGCCGCCACCAGCTCAGCTTGTTGCCGTGGATCGTTGGCGCTGTTCTGCTCGCCACCACGATTCAGGGTGCAACGTCATACGGGCTGACGCAACTGCTTTCGATCGCCGCGCAGCGACTCATCGCCGATCTTCGAGTACAGGTGCAGCAGCACATAGGGCGCTTGCCGGTGGCGTTTTATGACGCCAACCGAACCGGCACACTGGTTGCTCGCATTATGAGCGATGTGGAAGGCATCCGCAACCTGATTGGCACCGGCATGGTGAATTTTGTCGGCGGCCTGCTGGCTGCGGCGATTGCCTTCGCCCTGCTGCTGCGCATCAGCGTTGAAATGACGCTGGTCGCAGTGGTCGTTCTGGTCGTCTTCTCACTGGTCCTGATGATGGCGTTCAAGACAATTCGCCCTATTTTCCGCGAACGCGCACGCATCAACGCAGACGTCACCGGCAGGCTGACGGAATCGCTTGGCGGTGTGCGCGTGGTGAAGGGGTATCACGCGGAGGAACGCGAAGCGCAAGTGTTCGCCGGAGGCGTCCAGCGGTTGCTGGAAAACGTGATTCGCACATTGACCGCGCAGTCAGTGATGAGCCTCGCCTCAACCGTAGTACTCGGCGTGGTCGGCGCGGTGGTCATGTACCTCGGCGGCAGGCTGGTGGTTGTCCACGCCCTGACTGTCGGCGATTACGTGACATACACAATGGTGCTTGCGTATTTAATTGCGCCGGTGATTCAGATCGTCGCGGTGGGTACGCAGTTGACGGAGGCGGTAGCGGGCCTCGACCGCACCAGCGAAATTCTCGCCGAATCGAGCGAAGAAAACGACCCTCAGCGCGCGGTGCCACTCGGTTCTATCCGTGGCGAGGTGGAATTCCACGATGTCGTATTTGCATACGAGGCGAACAAGCCAGTTTTGCATGGAATTTTTCTGCTCGCCGCTCCTGGAACAGTGACGGCGCTGGTCGGGCCTTCCGGCTCCGGTAAATCCACTATCATCAGCCTGCTTTGCGCTTTTCACAAACCGGATTCCGGCCAGGTGCTAGTGGACGGCGTCGATCTCGCCACCGTGCGCCTGGGCGATTACCGGACGCAGCTTGGCGTGGTGCTGCAGGAGTCGTTTTTATTCGACGGCACCATTCGAGAAAATGTGCAATTTTCGCGTCCGCAGGCGACCGATGCGGAAGTGCTGGAAGCCTGCAGGATTGCCCGCGTCGATGAGTTCGCCGAGCGCTTCCCGGAAGCATATGAGACTGTCGTCGGCGAGCGTGGCGTCAAGCTTTCTGGCGGTCAGCGCCAGCGCATCTCGATTGCGCGCGCCATTCTCGCCAATCCGCGCATTCTGATTCTGGACGAAGCCACCTCGAGCCTCGACTCGGAAAGCGAAGCGATGATTCAGGAGGGCCTCTCTTACCTGATGCGTGGTCGCACAACGTTTGTCATCGCTCATCGGCTCTCGACCATTCGGCGCGCCGATCAGATCCTCGTGGTCGAAGAAGGCAGGATTGTTGAACGCGGCACGCATGATGAGTTGTACGCGTTGCATGGCCGATATTGGGACCTCTACACACGGCAACATGGATTGCAGACAAATCTTTTTCTCGCGCCCGGCGAGGGCGATAGCGTTCCCGAAAGCGACAATTTGCACGAACCGAAAAACGACGACCTAAGTTTCACCCAGGCATTGCGCGGTGTTCGCTAATGCAATCACTCTGCTAAATGTTGCAGAGAGCGATCATGGAGTTGATGTGGGGAGGTAAATTCAAGCCGTGGTACATTCCTTCATATGCGCTTCGCTCGACCGATCATTCTGATCGCTTTGCTGCTTCCTGGGTCGAGGGCTTTTTCGCAGGGTAAGCCGACGAATCTGAACTACTACAGTCGTCTCAATGGCTTTGGACTTTTTGCCGAATAC